>RFTM01000051.1 GCA_009923475.1 Gammaproteobacteria bacterium
TCGACCTCGATGCGCGTCAGCGCGGTGGTCGCCTCCGAGACGCAGGCGGCGTCCTGGCCGCAGGCGATGAAGAGCGCGGCCATGGCGTTGGCGACGTTGCCCTGCAGCCCGACGGCGCCGGTCTGCACCGCGCCCGCGGTCGCCTGCTGCCAGGTGCGCGCCATGGTCGCCGGGTCGGCGCGCCAATAGCGGCCGAGCGTGCGCGCCGGCAGCACCACCTCGGCCGAGGCGTTGCGGCCGCGCGCGCCGAGGAAGGCCTGCGCCGAGGCCCGCTTGTCGCCCGACAGCACCGATTCGACGAGCCAGCTCACCGGCGCATGCGGCATGCGGGGCACCAGCATCGCGCACACCGCCTGCGTGGCGAGCGTGACCATGTTCTGGCCTGCGGCGTCGCCGGTCGCGTATTCGAGCACGAGGTAGACCGTGTTGCCGACCACGGACGTGCGTGCGCCCTGCAGGCGGCAATGGCGCGAGGTGCCGGCCGCCGCCTGCTGCATCGGCACGAACTGCGTGGGCAGCCACGCGGCCATGATCGCGGCGGCGGACAGGTCGGCGAAGGTGAAGCAGGGCGCACGACCGACCAGTTGGCGGCTGCAGGCGGCACGGGCGCCGCCCGCGCGGTTGATGGCGTTGAAGGCGTGCTGGTAGGAGGCGACCAGCGTGCCCTCTGAGGTGGCGAGCGGCACGATGAAGTCGCCGTCGGCATGCTGGCCGCGGATGCGCACCGGCCCGGCGATGCCGAGCGGCACCTGCGCGAAGCCGACGAAGCCCTCGATGCTGCCGGCGAGCGTCGCGGGGTCGGCCTCCGGGGCCGCGCCGCAGATCGCGTCGATGGCGTGCCCGTCCTCGCGCAGGCGGGTGCGCCGGGCGTCACGCGCTTCGCGCGAGGCGTCGGTGGTGGAAGGCAGGCGGCGCGGGCCGGGGCTGCGGGCGTCTTCGGTCATGCGGTCATTGTCTGCGGCAGGTCCGGCTCCTGCAAGGCGCGTCGCGGCGATGCTCAGAAGCGTTCGCCGATCACCAGGCGCACCACCGAGAGCCGGTCGCCGAAGCGCCAACCGAGCCCGATGCGCGGCAGCGTCACGCCGGCCACGCGCAGCGGCTCGACCGTGCCGAAGCTCACGCCGATCTCGCCCTGCAGCCGCGTGATGCCCTGCGAGGGCGCGCTCGACAGCACCGGCACCGCGGGCGCGTCGGGATACCAGCGCAGCGCGCCGTAGGGCGCCCAATCGAAGGCGCGCCGGCCGGGCTGCGCGGCCAGCGGGCGGGTGAGCTCGACGCCCGACACCCACAGCGCGAAGTCGTCGCCCGGGAAGCCGTCGATGCCTGCATGGGCATACTCGAAGGCGTGGTGCAGGCGCAGCCTGCCGAGGTCCGTGCCGCGATGCCGGTCGGCGGTGATGCCCACGGTCGCGACGCGCGAGCGCAGGTCGCTGCGGCGGTCGCGGGCGATGCCCGCCTGGATGAAGGGCTGCAGTTCCCAACCGTCGCCGGCCACGAGGTCCCAGCGCAGGCCGGGCACGAACGACAGCGTCGCGATGTCCCGCGGCAAGCCGGCTTCGAGCACGTCCTCGAGCCGGAAGTCGAAGAAGCCCAGCGTCACCGGCAGCGTGAGCGTGAGCCCTGAGCGGCCGCGGCCCGCGCCGCTCGCGGCATCGTCGGCGGGCGGCGGCTCGCGTTCGCGCAGGCGCCATTCGAAGGGCAACGAGTAGACCTGCACGGTGCGCCCGGAGATCTCGTAGACGCCGCTGCCCAGGCGGTGCGCGAAGGCGAAGTTGGCTTCCGGCAGCTCGGACTCGCGCAGCGGCACGGCCTCGGCGGCGGCGTATGGCGCGAGCGGCCCGCAGGGCAGCGCCGCCACCGAGAGGGCGGCGAGCGCGCCCGCCCGCCGCGATGCGCTGCGGCGTGACGGCATCAGCCCGGATCGGGGGAGCTCGGCGTCTCGAGGCCGAGCATGAGGCGACGGATGCGTTCCGGCGCGACCAGGTGGCAATAGTGGTTGCCGCGGAAGGACTTCGGCATGAGCTTCCAGCGCCAGTCTTCCCATTCGGCGAACAGGCCGGCCGAGCGCAGGTGCAGCCTGCGGTCGGCGCCGATGAAGGCCGCCGGGCGCGCCTTGATCCAGGAGGAGCCGGTGTAGCTCGCCGAGTCGGCCTCGAGCATCACCTGCCACGGCGGATGCGGCGCCCCGGCGCGTTCTGCGGGCGACAGGCCGCGCCAGATCTCGTTGACCATGTCGCGGTGCAAGCTGAGGCAGCTGTGGTCGGCCGGCGCGGCGCCCGGCGCGCGCACCGACGCCGCGCCGTAGGCGCTGCGCAGGTGGTCGGCGCTCTTGGTCTTGCAGGAGAGCCGCGACTCCCGCCCGGCTTGGTCCACCGCCAGGTACTGATGGGTGCGCAGCGGTTGCAGCGACGGCTTGGATTTCTTGAAGGCCTCGGCGTCGGTCTCGACCACGTTGTCGATCGGCAGCGCGGTGCCGACGAGGCGGCGTTGCACCTCGGCGCAGAACCCGGCGTGGGTGTGGTCGAGCGCTGCCGCGGCGGCGGACCCCGGAGCAGGCGCGGCCGCGAGCGAGGCGGCGAGCATCGCGGCGATGCGGTGGCGGTGGCGGTATGGCGTCATCGGCGTGTCTCCGCGCGGGACCTGCGCCCCGCAGTCTAGCAAAGGGCCGCCGGTCAGCCGGGCGCCGCGAACAGCCCGCTGCGCGCCTGCTCGGTGATGGCCGCGACCGCCGGATGCTTGATGCGCCGCTCGGTGGAGATCGCGTAGAAGCGCGCCTTCATGCCGTGCGCCACGCCGATGCGCGCCACCCCGGACTGCCGGACGATCTCGGGCTCGATGGCGAGCGGCGCCGCGAACACGCCCGTGCCGTGCTGGCCGAAGGTCTTGATGAGCGCGCTGTCATCGAGCTCGCCGACGATGCGCGGCACCACTCCCGCGGCCTCGAGCCAGTCGTCGAGCACGCGCCGGTTGGCGCTGCGGTCGGTGGGCACGATGAGCGGCGCGTCCTGCAGGCTCTTCGGGAAGCTGCGCCGCAGGCGGTTGGCCAGCGGGCGCGCGGCGAAGAAACCGATCTCCGACTCGCCGAGCAGGTGGTTGAAGGCCTTGAACCCGGAATCGGTCGGCACCGCGCTGGTCGACAGCACGATGTCGAGCCGGTGCGCCGCGAGGTCGGCCAGCAGGTCGGGCAGCGGCCCTTCGTGGCAGGCGATGTGGAAGGGGCTGTCGCCGCGCATCAGCGGCTCGAGGACGCGGAAGGTGACGAGCTTGGGCACCGCATCGGCGACGCCGATGGTCACCGAACGCCGGCCGCGGGTGCGCGCGCCGCGCAGCACGCTCATGAGCTCGACGCCGTGCGGGAAGATCTGCTCGGCGTAGGCGTAGACGATGCGCCCGAGCTCGGTGGGCACGAGGCGCCGCCCTTGGCGCTCGAGCAGCGCGCCCTGCAGCTGCTCCTCGAGCTGCTTCATCTGGCCGCTGACCGTCTGGGGGGTGATGTTCAGCGCCTCGGCGGCGCGGGAGACGCCGCCCTCGCGCACCACGATCCAGAAGTAGAGCAGGTGGTTGTAGTTCGGGTGCCGCATCGGTTGCCTCCGGCGGACAGTTCGGTATCACCGCAATCACCATCAAGAATAATCGATTTTTCAGAGGTCCGGGCATCCCGTAGCATCTGCCCCATGAGCCATCCCGCCCCCTGGGCCGACATCGGCCGGCATGCCCTGATGCCCGAGGCCGGACATGACGAAGCCGCCCGCTTCGACGTGGTGGCGCAGCTCAACACCTTCCTCGCCGGGCGGCTCGCGCCCGCCGTCCGCGATGCTTACGAAGGCCGCGTGCGCCATGCCTTCCGCATGCGCCACGGCCACGAGCCGCGCGACCGCCGCGAGGTCGCCGAGGCCATGTCGCGCGATCCCGCCTGGCGCACCTGGAGCCTGGTGCGCCGCAACACCATGGAGATGCGCCAGCACGCCGGCCGCCAACTGGTCGGCCGCCAGGCCGAGGTCTTGCGCGACCGTGTGCGCGCCCTCAATGAGGGTTCGCCCAACCTGCACCTCGACCCCTCGCTCGACGTTCCGCGCTACGTCGCGGCGATGGACACGCACCTGATGCGCGGCGGCTACGCGGCCGAGCGCATGCAGGACGACGTCGCGAACCCCGCCAACTACGACTCGGGTTTCTTCGCGACCGTCGGCGGCATGGCGGGTCCTTGGAACGACGCCGCCGGCCGGGCGCTCGCCGCCTGGCTCGAGCGCGAGCATCCGGCGTTCAAGCCGCGGGTCATCGTCGATCTCGGCTGCGGCCTCGGCCACAACACCTTGCCGCTGCGCAAGGCCTTCCCGGAAGCGCGCATCGTCGCCATCGACGTCGCTGCGCCGTTCCTGCGCTACGGCCACGCCCGCGCCCGCTCGCTCGGCGTCGACGACGTGGAGTTCCGGCAGGAGGACGCGACCGCGACCTCGCTGCCCGACCGTTCCGCCGACCTCGTCTACACCACGATGGTGCTTCACGAGACCTCGGCCGAGGCGCTGCCGCGGCTGCTCGCCGAGACGCGCCGCCTGCTGCGGCCGGGCGGTCTCGCCATCCACCTCGAGCAGCCGCCGTACCGCCGCTTCGAGCCGTTCGAGCAGTTCATGCGCGATTGGGACGGGCGCTACAACAACGAGCCGTTCTGGACCGCGCTGCACGACATGGACCTCACGGAGCGCCTGGTGCGCGCCGGTTTCGCGCGCGACCGCGTGTTCGAGACCGAGTGCCGCGCGCCGACGTTCAAGGCGGCCGCCGGCCGCAGCGAAGATTTCGGGCGCGCCCCCGCGTGGTATGCGGTCGGCGCATGGCAAGCGGCGAACGGACTCGCCGCCATTGGGTAGCACGGACATGGACCTCTCCCTCCCGTTGGATGCTGACCCCGCCCAGCCTGTGCCGTCCGCCGCGCGCGGGCGTCGCCCGGAATTCACCGACGACCCGATGCTCGATCGCCTGTATTCGGTGACGCTGGCGCTGGTGGCCGAGCTGGCCGTGACCCGTACCCGGCTCGATACCGTGGAGCGCCTGCTTGCAAGGCGCGAGCTGCTCGCCTCCGCCGACATCGACGCTTTCCGCCCCGATCCGGCCGAGGCCGAGGCGCGCGGCCGCCTGCAGGCCGAGTACCTCGAGCGCGTGTTCCGCGAGCTGGCGGCCGTGGCACCCCAGGAAAGCCCGCGCTGAAGTCCCCCTGCGGGCCCGCGCCCGAGGAAGATCGAGGCTCAGCCCGCCTTCTTCTCCACCGGCACGATGGTGATCTCGACGCGGCGGTTCTGCGCGCGTCCCTCGGCGGTGTCGTTGGTGTCGATCGGGTGGTCAGGGCCCGCGCCGACCGTGAGCATGCGCTCGCGGGCCACGCCGCGGCTCGCGAGGTGGCTCGCCACCGAGCCTGCGCGGCGCTCCGACAGCGACATGTTGTAGGCGCGCGATACGGTCGAGTCGGTGTGGCCCGCGACCTCGATCACCGTCTGGTTGAACTCGCCGAGCGTGGCGGCCACCTTGTCGAGCACCGGGTAGAAGCCCGCGTTGATGTCAGCGCTGTTGGTGGCGAAAGTGACGCCGCCCGGCATGTCGAGCGTGATGTTGTTGCCGACGCGCTGGACCTCGACGCCGGTGTCGGCGAGCTGGGCGCGCAGCTTGCGCTCCTGCTAGTCCTGGTAGCTGCCGATCGCCGCACCGCCGAGGCCGCCGATCGCCGTGCCGATCACCGCGTTGTCGAACTTGTCGCCCTTGCTGAGCAGGCCGATCACCGCGCCGATACCGGCACCGATGGCCGCGCCGCTGCGTGTCCGGGTGGTGTCCGGGTTTCCGGTGGCGCAGCCGGCGAGGCCGAGCGCGGTGACTGCGAGCGTGGCGACGAGGACGATCGGGGAGCGGGCGACAGGCATCGAGGCCTCCGGTCGGGATGATGTGCGGGTGTCGGGGGCGCGGCTTCTCTCAGCGTTTCACGGGCGTGGCCGGCAGCGCGAGCGAGGCGTCGAGCAGCAGGCGCCGGGCGAAGTCCGGCGCGATGAAGTGGCAGTAGTGCACCGCCTGGCCGGCGTCCGTGCCCAGCCACGCGTGCGAGACGATGCGCAGCGTGCCGCGCCGGTCGACGGTCGCCGGTTCGTCCGGTCCGTACCAGTCGGCGGGGGCGGCCATCATCTCGTCGCGGTCGAAAGCGACGCTCTTGCCCTGCCCGAAGCGCGCGCGGGCGCGCTCCTGCGGGCTCAAGGAGGCGAGCACGGCGCTGAAGGTGTTGCGGTTGACCAGCGCGCAGCTCGAATCGGTGCGGGCCGCGTCGGGGCCGTAGGCGGCGCGCAGGGCCTCGGCGGCGACGAGCTTGCAGGACACGGTGCGGGCGCTGCCCGTCGACTCGTCGGTGACGGTGTGTTGTTGCGTCTGCAAAGGGTCGACGGACACCGGGGCGGCGACGAAGCCCTCGTGCCGCGCCTGCAGCAGGTTGGTCGGGCGCCGGTTGCTGAGCGTGACGAAGCTCTGCGCACGGCCGCAGAACTCGTCGGTCGGCCATACGGCGCCGCCGGCCTGCGCCCCGGCGACGGAGGACATCGCGGTGAAGGCGATGAGGGCGGCCAGCGCCGCGGCAGGGATGCGGACGCGCTCCGCGAGCGTGCGTGGTGACATCGGGTCTCTCCGGCGGGTCCTTCGGCGGATATCGTAGCGCAGCGCTCCGGACGACCGCTCAGCGCGCGCGGAGAGCCGGATGGCGCAGCCGGTCGCCGACCCGGATGCCGCGACGCGCCGACTCGCCGCCCTTGATCTCGAACACCGCCCGCACGGGCGCGTCGATGCCGAGCGGCTCGAGCGACAGGGGCGTGGTGCGCTCGAAGATGTGCAGCACCTTGCCGTTCGCGTCGACGAACAGCATGTCGAGCGGGATGTAGGTGTTCTTCATCCAGAACGATGCCGGTCGCGGCGGCTGGTTCACGAACAGCATCCCTTGGTCGGCCGGCAGGTCGCGTACGAACATCAGGCCCTGGCGCTGCCGTGGCTCGGTGTCCGCGATCCACACTTTGAACGCGTGCTTCGGGCCCGCCGCAGACTCCACCACCACCTCGCCTTTCGGGAAGGTCGAGAGTTCGAGCAGGGTCTCCTGCGCAGGGAGGGGCCTCGAAAGGAAGGCCGACGACATCAGCAGCAAGGCCGCGCAGCGGGATAGGGTCGACATGCACCGAGCATACCGTTGACGGCGTTTCGACGCTGCGGGAGCAACTATCATTCAATCCATCATATAATATGGTAAATAACATCAATGACTGTGCGGATTGCTGGCCGGCGGGCAGGACGGACGCCTCGCCCGCCGAGGGGTTGCTAGAATCAAGGACGATGCGCCTATCCGCCGCTTTGCCTGCCCGCCTCGCCTGGATCTGGGCTCTGCCCCTCCTGGGGCTTACCGGCTGCGCCAGCCTCGCTCCCAAGCTCGAGCCGCCCAAACTCACCGTGGTGGGCGTGGAACTCGTCAGCGGCGACCTCCTGCAGCAGCGGTTCAAGGCGCGCATGCGCGTCGACAACCCGAACGACCGGTCGGTCAAGGTGCGCAGCATCTCGTACACCCTGACGCTCGGCGGCGAGGAACTCGGTCGCGGCCTGTCCGCGGCGGCGTTCGACATCCCGGCCTCGGGCAGCGCCGATTTCGACATGAACGTCACGGCCGATCTCGCGGGCACGGTGCTGCGCCTGATGGACCGCGCCCGCGGCAAGGGCCTGCCCGACGCGTTGACCTACCGTCTGCGCGGTGAGGTCAAGCTGGCGCAGGGCTTGGCCCGCACCATCCCGTTCGATGAGACGGGTACGCTGCGCCTGCGGTGATGCCCGTGGACTCCGTCACGCTGCGTCGCTTGCTGCTGGTCGCCGTGGTCGCCGCGTTGGTCGCGGCCTCGCTCGCGCTCGGTTGGCTCGCCGCCGATTGGGGCGCGACGCGCGCCCGTTGAGACGGCGCGCATCCCTTATCTTTGAAGACACCGCCCCGCTCCCGGGGCAACGGAGGATGCCATGACTTTCGCGCTCTGGACCCTGTTCATCGCCTGCCTGTTCCCCATCGTCTGCGGCGGCATCTCGAAGGTCGGCAACGCCGACCGCTACGACAACCGCAACCCGCGCGCCTGGCTGGCGGGGCTCGGCGGCTACCGCGCCCGGGCGCACGCGGCGCAGCAGAACTCCTGGGAGGCGCTCGCGATCTATACCGCCGCGCTGGTCGCGGCCCAGGTCGCCGGCGTCGACCACGGCACCGTCACCACCGTCGCCGCCGTGTTCCTGGTGGCGCGCATCGCCTACCTCGCCTGCTATCTCGCCGACCTCGCGACCCTGCGCTCCCTGGTCTGGATCGTCGGTTTCGGCGCCTGCATGACGCTGATCGTGCAGGCGGCGCGCGTTTCGTACGGCCGCGGAACCAAAAAAGTGCGGGAAGATCAAGGTCTTATCAATTACCTGATGCGGCACCGGCACTCGACGCCGTTCGAGATGTGCGAGATCAAGTACCACGTGAAGCTGCCGATCTTCGTCGCGCGCCAGTGGATCCGCCATCGCACCGCGAACGTGAACGAATACTCGGCGCGCTATTCGATTCTCGACAACGAGTTCTATCTGCCGGCGCCCGAGCAACTGGCGGCGCAGTCGGAATCGAACCGCCAAGGACGTGGTGACGTGCTGTCCGGGGAACAGGCTGCCCGCGTGCTGGATGTCCTGCGCGACGACGCCACCCGCGCCTACCGCCACTACCAGGAGCTCCTGAACGTCGCCGAGGATGGCACGGTGCTGGACGAGTCCCAGGACGGCCTGGCGCGCGAACTGGCGCGGATGAAC
>RFTM01000501.1 GCA_009923475.1 Gammaproteobacteria bacterium
TCGCGGGCGAGCAGGTCGCGATCGGCGACGTGTGCTTCAAGCGCGACGGCGTGTTCGCCATGGAGCTCGGCGGTCCCGAGGTGGGGCGCGGCTGCGGCGGGCGCGGCATCATCCACGGCTTCGAGACCCTCGAGAAGCTCGGCTTCCACGACTGGGGCTTCGACTACGTGCTGCTCGACTTCCTGGGCGACGTGGTCTGCGGCGGCTTCGGCCTGCCGATCGCGCGCGACATGTGCCAGAAGGTCATCGTCGTCGGCAGCAACGACCTGCAGTCGCTCTACGTGGCCAACAACGTCTGCTCGGCGGTCGAGTACTTCCGCAAACTCGGCGGCAACGTCGGCGTCGCCGGCCTCGTCATCAACAAGGACGACGGCACGGGCGAGGCGCAGGCCTTCGCCGATGCCGCCGGCATACCCGTGCTCGCGGCGATCCCGGCGCACGAGGACATCCGCCGCAAGAGCGCCAACTACGAGATCATCGGCCGCCCCGAGAGCGAATGGGGCGCCTTGTTCGCCGGGCTCGCCGGCAACGTCGCGGATGCGCCGCCCGTGCGCCCGAAGCCGCTGTCCCAGGACGCGCTGCTCGGCCTGTTCAAGGGCGAGGCCGTCGGCCGGGATTACGTGCTGCAACCGGCCAGCTTCGAGGACATGTGCGGCCGCTCGGAGCTCCACAAGCCTTCCCTGGAGGTCGTGTACGACACGGTCTGACATGAGCGCGCTCGACACCGAAAACACCGCCGCCAACGAGGTCGTCTACGACGGCCCGGGCGCGGCCGTGCCGGCCCCGGCAGCGGGAGCTGCCGAGGCGTCGGGTTGCCACGGCGGCCGCGAGACCATGCGCGCCGCCGCCGAGGCCGCGGGCAAGAGCGCGGTGCTCGAGCAGTACGCCAAGGATTATCCCGCCGGGCCCCACGACCAGCCGCAGAGCATGTGCCCGGCCTTCGGGTCGCTGCGCGTCGGCCTGCGCATGCGCCGCACGGCCACCATCCTCTCAGGGTCGGCCTGCTGCGTGTACGGCCTGACGTTCACCTCGCATTTCTATGGCGCGCGCCGCACGGTCGGCTACGTGCCGTTCAACTCGGAGACGCTGGTCACGGGCAAGCTCTTCGAGGACATCCGCGACGCGGTGCATGCGACGGCGGATCCGGCGCTCTACGACGCGATCGTGGTCACCAACCTCTGCGTGCCGACCGCTTCCGGCGTGCCGCTGCAGCTGCTGCCGAAGGAGATCAACGGCGTGCGCATCATCGGCATCGACGTGCCGGGCTTCGGCATCCCGACGCATGCCGAGGCGAAGGACGTGCTCGCCGGCGCGATGCTCCGCTACGCGCGCAGCGAGGCGGAGTCGGGACCGGTCGCCGCGCCGCGCGCCGGCCGGTCCGCCAAGCCGACCGTGACGCTGCTCGGCGAGATGTTCCCGGCCGACCCCGTGGGCATCGGCATGCTGCTCGAGCCGATGGGCCTCGCGGCGGGGCAGGTGGTGCCGACCCGCGAATGGCGCGAGCTCTATGCCGCGCTCGATTGCGCCGCGGTCGCGG
>RFTM01000502.1 GCA_009923475.1 Gammaproteobacteria bacterium
CCTCCCGGCGCCCCAAGGCTGCCGCGGGCCGGGCGCCGGCGCACGCGCCATTTCGGCCCGGAACATCGAGTAACACGCGCCCTTCCCGCCGCCGCCGCGGCCCGCACCGAGGTCCCTGCC
Source organism: Gammaproteobacteria bacterium (assembly GCA_009923475.1). Classification (GTDB taxonomy): domain Bacteria; phylum Pseudomonadota; class Gammaproteobacteria; order Steroidobacterales; family Steroidobacteraceae; genus UBA964. The sequence continues at coordinate 121 of RFTM01000502.1, forward strand.
ATGACCGACGCTCTCCGCCACGACTGGACGCTCGAGGAGGTCGAAGCGCTGTTCGCGCTGCCGTTCCAGGACCTGCTGTTCGAGGCCCAGCGCGTGCACCGCGGGAACCAGGCGCCGAACACCGTGCAGATGAGCACGCTGCTGTCGGTCAAGACCGGCGCCTGCCCCGAGGACTGCGCCTACTGCCCGCAGAGCATCCGCTACGACACCGGGCTCGAGCGCGAGACGCTGATGGCGGTGGCCGACGTCGCCGCGCGCGCCAAGGCGGCGCGCGAAGCGGGCGCGACCCGCTTCTGCATGGGCGCGGCCTGGCGTTCGCCCAAGAAGCGCGACATCGAGGTGATGTCGGCGATGATCCGCGAGGTGAAGTCGCTCGGCATGGAGAGCTGCGCGACGCTCGGCATGCTGACGCGCGAACAGGCCAAGGAACTGCGCGACGCGGGGCTCGACTACTACAACCACAACATCGACACCTCGCCCGAGTTCTACGGCGAGATCATCACCACGCGCGAGTTCCAGGACCGTCTCGACACGCTGGAGGCGGTGCGCGAGGCGGGCATGAACGTCTGCTGCGGCGGCATCGTCGGCATGGGCGAGACCGTGCGCGACCGCGCGCGCATGCTGCAGGTGCTCGCCAACCTGCCGCAGCAGCCCGAGAGCGTGCCGATCAACCAGCTGGTCGCGGTGCCGGGCACGCCGCTCGCCGGCCAAGCGCCCATCGACCCCTTCGATTTCGTGCGCACCATCGCCGTGGCACGCATCCTGATGCCGCATTCGGCGGTGCGGCTCTCGGCCGGGCGCGAGCAGATGTCCGACGAGCTGCAGGCGCTCGCCTTCTTCGCCGGCGCCAACTCCATCTTCTACGGCGAGAAGCTGCTCACCACCGGCAACCCCGACGTCGAGCACGACCGCGCGCTGCTCGCGCGGCTCGGCATGCGCACCGCCGCCGGAGCGCCCGGTGCGCTGCACGCCTGAGGCCCGCGCCGCCGCGCTGCAGGCCATCGACCGGCGGAACCTGCGCCGCCGCCGCACGCCCGCGGAGGACGGCCGCGTCAATTTCTGCAGCAACGACTACCTCGGACTCGCGCGCGATCCCGCGGTCGCGGCCGCGATGGCCGAGGCCGCGCAGCGCTGCGGCGCTGGGTCCGGCGCCTCGCATCTCGTCAGCGGCCATGGCGCCGAGCATGAGGCCCTCGAGCGCGAGCTCGCCGAGTTCACCGGCCGCGCGCGCGCGCTGGTGTTCTCGACCGGCTACATGGCGAACGTGGGCGTGCTCGCGGCGCTCGCCGACAAGCGCGACCTGTTGGTGGCCGACGAGCTCAACCACGCCTCGCTGATCGATGCGGCGCGGCTCGTGCGCAGCCCGCTGAACCTGCGCTACCCGCATGGCGATGCGGCGGCCGCGCGGGCG
>RFTM01000503.1 GCA_009923475.1 Gammaproteobacteria bacterium
AGTAGGGGCAATCGATCATCGACATCGCCATCTCCCGTCCACGCGCCTGTGCGTGATGGCGAGATGCTAGTCGGCGGACATCGCGGGCAGGCGGGCGCAAACCGTGAAGCGCCGCACGATTCCGGCGCTCAAGGCGCGGCTCAGCGCGACGTACCCGCCCTGCCCGCAAGGAACGGGCATACCGACAGGTCGACGTTGCCGCCGGACAGGATGACACCGACGCGCTGACCCGGCCCGCCGATGCGGCCGGCGAGCAGCGCGGCGATGGGCACGGCGGAGGACGGCTCCACCAAGAGGCGCAGGTCCTCGAGCGCGATGCGCATCGCCTCGACGATGGCGGCCTCACTGACCGTCACCACGTCGTCGACGTGCCGCCTGAAGAGGGCGTACGGCCGTACGCCGATCGAGCCGCGCAGGCCGTCGGCGATGGTCGGCGGAGAGCCCGGCATGCCGACACGCACACCGCCGTGGAACGAACGTGCGGCATCGTCGGCGACTTCGGGTTCCGCACCGACGACGCGGCAGGACGGCGCCATGCCACGCGCCGCGAGCGCGCTGCCGGCCAGCAGACCGCCGCCGCCGACCGGCGCCGTGAGCACCTCGAGCTGCGGGTGGTCCGCGAGCAGTTCCAGCGCCGCCGTGCCCTGCCCGGCGATCACCCGTGAATCGTCGAAGGGATGGACCACCTCCGCGCCGGTGCGCGCCACGACCTCGGCAAGGGCCGCCTCGCGCGGCGCGAGGCCGGGCTCGCAGGTCACGAGCTCCGCGCCCGCCGCGCGGATCGCGGCGACTTTGACCGGGGAGGCGTCATGGGGCACGACCACGAAGCAACGCCAGCCGATGCTGGCCGCCGCACGCGCGAGCGCGGCACCGTGGTTGCCCGAGGAGTGCGTCGCGACGACGCGCGCGCCCGCGCCGGATGCCGCCGCGCGTGCCGCCTCGAGCTGCAGCAGCGCGTTGCTTGCGCCGCGGAACTTGAAGGCGCCCGCGTGCTGCAGGTTCTCGCACTTGAAGACCACGCGCCGCCCCACCCGCTCGTCGAAGCGCGGCGAGGCGAGCACGGGCGTGCGCGCGACATGGCCGCGCAGCCGGTCGTGGGCGGCGACCACGTCGCCGAAGTCCGGCAGGTCGATGTCGCCGCTCAACAGGCGCCCCGCGCACCGAGCGCGAAGAAGGTGTCGCGGTAATGCTGCAGCTCGCGCACCGACTCGCGGATGTCGTCGAGCGCGAGGTGCGTGCCTTCCTTGCTGAAGGCCTCGGCCACCTGCGGCGCCCAACGGCGCGCCAGCTCCTTGACGGTGCTGACATCGAGGTTGCGGTAATGGAAGAACGCCTCCAGCCGCGGCATGAGCCGCGCCATGAACCTGCGGTCCTGGCAGATGCTGTTGCCGCACATCGGCGAGGCACCGGCGACCACATGCTGCGCGAGGAACTCGAGGGTCGCGGACTCGGCGTCGGCGAGCGTGACCGTGCTCGCGCGCACGCGGGCAAGCAGCCCGGACCCGCCGTGCTGGCGCTGGTTCCAGTCGT
>RFTM01000504.1 GCA_009923475.1 Gammaproteobacteria bacterium
GGGCATCTGGTCGTAGACCTTGCGCAGCGCCGGCGCCATCTTGTTGACGAGGGTGCCGGCGACGATCATCACGTCGGACTGCCGCGGGCTCGGGCGGAACACCACGCCGAAGCGGTCAAGGTCGTAGCGCGAGGCGCCGGCGTGCATCATCTCGACCGCGCAGCAGGCGAGCCCGAAGGTCATGGGCCACAGCGAGCCCGTGCGCGCCCAGTTGACGAGGTTGTCCACCTGGGTGGTGACGAAACCGCGCTCGGCGAAGCCCTGCGCGTCGGTGCCGGCGGTCAGTCCCACTCCAGCGCCCCCTTCTTCCATTCGTAGATGAAGCCGACCACGAGGATGGCGAGGAAGATGCCCATCGCCACGAGGCCGAAGCCGCCGATGGCGTCGAGCGAGACCGCCCACGGGAAGAGGAACGCGATCTCGAGGTCGAAGACGATGAAGAGGATGGCGACGAGGTAGTAGCGCACGTCGAACTTCATGCGCGTCTCTTCGAAGGCCTCGAAGCCGCACTCGTAGGCGGAGCGTTTTTCGGCGTCGTCAGGCGCGCGCGCCGACAGGCGACCGAGGCCCGTGCCCAGGAGCAGGAGCACGGTGGCGAGGCCCGAGGCCACGCCGAGGAAAATGAGCGCTGGCAGATACTGCGTCAACATCCCGACCGCCCTGGCACGAACGCAGCGCCATGCCGCGTAACCCCCGTGCCGCAAGCGGGGCGGATTGTACAGGAAGCCGGAACGGATTTGGTGCGGACGGGGAGACTCGAACTCCCATACCTTGCGGCGCTAGCCCCTCAAGCTAGTGTGTCTACCAATTCCACCACGTCCGCGATGCGTTCGTTCCGATGCAGAAGATCAGGGCGACGGCGCCTTGGGCGCGGCAGGAGCCGTCGCCGGAGCAGGCGCAGTCGCGGGAACCGTGACCTGCGTCGCGCTTTCGCCGAGCAGCCCACGGGAAGTGTCGACCGACGGCCGCGTGCCGAGCCACGCGAGCGCCAGGCTGTTGAGCATGAAGATGGCGGCGAGCACGGCCGTCGAGCGCGACAGGCCGGTGGTCGCGCCGCGCGCGCCGAACACGCTGCCGGACGCGCCCGCGCCGAAACCCGCGCCCGCGTCGGCGCCGCGACCGCGCTGCAGCAGCACGAGCGCGACGATGCCGATCGAGACGAAGACCTGCACGATGGTGAGAGCCTGCAGCATTGCCGTAGTACCGTCCGTTTCCTGCCCGCCGCGCGCCCGGTCAACCCGGGACGGCCGCGACGATGGCCGTGAATTCCTCTGCCTTGAGCGAGGCTCCGCCGATGAGGCCGCCGTCGATGTCGGGCATCGCGAAGATGTCGCGTGCGTTGCCCGCCTTGACGCTGCCCCCGTAGAGGAGCCTGACTGAGCCGCCGATTGTAGCATCACGGGCGGCGATGAGGCCACGCAGCAGGGCGTGGATCTCCTGGGCCTGCTCCGGGGAGGCCGTCCGGCCGGTGCCGATCGCCCAGACGGGCTCGTAGGCCACGATGGCGCTGCGGAACGCCCCGACCCCGC
>RFTM01000505.1 GCA_009923475.1 Gammaproteobacteria bacterium
CCCAACGGCGCCGGCAAGAGCACCTTGATGCGCTGCATCGCCACCTTGCAGACGCCGCAGTCGGGCAGCATCCGTTTCGACGGCCTCGACGTGCTCGCCGATCCCGCCGCGCTGCGCCGGGTGCTCGGCTACCTGCCCCAGGACTTCGGCGTCTACCCGCGGGTGTCGGCCTGGGACATGCTGGACCACCTCGCCGTGCTCAAGGGCTACGCCGCGCGCGGCGAGCGCAAGGATGCCGTGGAGCGGCTGCTGCGTCAGGTCAATCTTTGGGAAGTGCGGCGCAAGGCGGTGGCCGGCTTCTCGGGCGGCATGCGCCAGCGTTTCGGCATCGCGCAGGCGCTGCTCGGCGATCCGCGGCTCATCATCGTCGACGAACCGACCGCGGGCCTCGACCCCGAGGAGCGCAACCGCTTCCTCAACCTGCTCGCCGAGATCGGCCAGAGCGTGGTGGTGATCCTCTCCACGCACATCGTCGAGGACGTCGCGGAGCTCTGCCCGCGCATGGCGATCCTCGCCGGCGGACGCATCGTCGCCGACGGCGCGCCCGCCGACCTCACCCACGCGCTGCAAGGCCGCGTCTGGCGCAAGGTCATCGCGCGCGAAGAGCTGGAGCCTTTGCGGGCGGCGCAGAACGTCATCGCCACCCGCCTCGCCGGCGGAAAGACGGTGGTGCACGTGCTGGCCGACTCCTCGCCGGGCGAGGGCTTCGCGCCGGCGACGGCAGGCCTGGAGGACGTCTACTTCGCGACGCTCGCCGCCGAGCGGCGGGCCGCCTGAGGCCGCCGCCATGCTGCGCCATGTCGCCGGCTTCGAGCTGCGCTACCAACTGCGCTCGCCCGGGTTCTGGATCACCTTCCTCGTCTTCTTCCTGATGGCCTTCTCGGCCGCGGCCTCGGACGAGCTGACGATCGGTGGCAAGGGCGGCAACGTGCACGTCAACGCGCCCTACGTCATCGCGCAGACCACGCTCATCCTGACGCTGTTCGGGCTGTTCGTGGCCGCGGCGTTCGTCGCCAACGCGGTGGTGCGCGACGACGAGACCCGCTTCGGCGGCATCCTCCACAGCTCGCGCCTGGCCGTCCGCGATTACCTCGTCGGCCGGTTCGCCGGCGCCTGGTCCGCGGGCATGCTGGCGCTCGCCGCCATCCCGCTCGGCAACGCGCTCGGCGCGGCGATGCCCTGGGTCGACCCGGAGACCGTCGGCCCCTTCCGCGCCGGCTGGTATCTCTACGCCTGGCTCGCGCTCTGCGGCCCCACGCTGCTCATCACCTCCGCGCTGCTCTACTCGGTGGCGCTGCTGACGCGCTCGATGCCGCTGACCTATGTCGGGGTGATGGTGCTGATCGTCGGCTATCTCGTCACGCTCGGCCTGCTGAGCGACCCCCGGCACGAGCCGGTCATCACGCTGGTCGACCCCTTCGGCCTCGCCGCGCTGCAGATCCTCACCAAATATTGGACCGCGGCCGACCGCAACACGCTGATGCCCGCGCTCGAGGGGCCGCTGCTCTGGAACCGGCTCCTCTGGATC
>RFTM01000506.1 GCA_009923475.1 Gammaproteobacteria bacterium
GCCGCGAGCGCGGCGCGCTCTACCTCGACACCTGCATCGAGCCCTGGCCCGGCGGCTACACCGACACCTCCATCCCGGCCGCGCGCCGCACCAACTACGCGCTGCGCGAGACCGCGCTCGCGCTGCGCGACGGCAGCAAGGATGCGCCGACCGCCGTGCTGACCCACGGCGCCAACCCCGGCCTCGTGTCGCACCTCGTCAAGCAGGCGATGCTCAACATCGCCGCCGACACCGGCGTCGCCGCCGGCGATCCGCGTTTGCGCGAGGATTGGGCGCGGCTCGCGCACACCCTCGGCATCAAGGTCATCCACATCGCCGAGCGCGACACCCAGGTCTCGCCGGTGCGCAAGCAGCCGGGCGAGTTCGTCAACACCTGGTCGGTCGACGGCTTCGTGAGCGAAGGCTCTCAGCCCGCCGAGCTCGGCTGGGGTGCGCACGAGAAGGCGCTGCCGCCGGACGGCAACCGCTACGATTTCGGTCGCGGTTCGTCCATCTACCTGTCGCAGCCGGGCGCCGCCACCCGCGTGCGCACCTGGACGCCGCGCGCGGGCCATTTCCACGGCTTCCTGATCACCCACGGCGAGTCCATCTCGATCTCCGACTACCTCACCGTGCGCGACGGCGACAAGGTCGTCTACCGCCCCACCGTGCACTACGCATACCACCCTTGCGACGATGCCGTGCTCTCCGTCCACGAGCTCCTCGGGCGCAATTTCATCATGCAGGACCGCCAGCGCATCCTCATGGACGAGATCACGGGCGGCGGCATCGACGAGCTCGGCGTGCTGCTCGCCGGCCATTCGCGCAACGCCTACTGGTTCGGTTCCCAGCTGAGCATCGACGAAGCGCGCGGGCTCTGCCCGTTCAACAACGCTACCAGCCTGCAGGTCACCGTGGCCGTGCTGTCGGGCATCGTCTGGGCGATCGAGAACCCGCGCCAAGGCGTGGTCGAGCCCGACGAGATGGACTTCCGCCGCAACCTCGAGGTCTGCATGCCCTACCTCGGGCCCGTCGTCGGCCAGTACACCGACTGGAACCCGCTCACCGACCGCGAGCGCCTGTTCCCGGAGGACATCGACCGCGAGGATGCGTGGCAGTTCAGGAACGTACGGGTGCGCTAGCATCGCGCGGGCGTCTTGCTGCGGTGAACGCCCTCGGTGGTCCCGGCCCGGGGGTTTCCTGTCCATGTCCTTCCGCGGGGCCGCCGAAGAGCACATCCCTGTGAGCTCGGGGCGCGCCATCCATGTCGCGCCACGCCCCGCGCCGGGACATCCAGAGGGAGCCCCTCACGGTCATCGTCGCGCGCGCCCGCAGCGGCAGCGAGCAGAGTCGAGGTCGACCGCCACGAGTCCCGCCGCGCTCGCCTCGATCGGCGGGAGGCAGGAAGCGGCGATCCGCACCCGGTATTTCTTTGGCACGGCCGGAAGCAGGCGCGGAGGACCGCCCTACTCCGCGATCACGCCTCGCACGGACGTCTTGCTGCGGTGAGCGTGCGCAGACAGGGGCGGTCAGGGGGTTTCCT
>RFTM01000507.1 GCA_009923475.1 Gammaproteobacteria bacterium
CGAGCGCGCCGCGCCCGGCGGCCCGGCCGCCGTAGATGAGCGTCCCGCCATCCGGCGAGAACGACGGCGATTCGTCCTGCGGGCCGCGCGACAACATCCGCAGCGCCCCGCCCGCGAGCTCGAGCGCCGCGACGCGGTAACCCGACCCGTCGCGCGCCACCAGCGCGAGGCTGCGACCATCGGGGCTGACACGCGGACGCGCGGCGTACGGCACGCCGAAACTCACCCGCACCGCACGCTCGCCCGCCCGCGGCGAAACCCGGTAGATCTGCGGACCCCCGGCGCGATCCGAGGTGAAATAGAGCGCGCTGCCATCGGGCGCCCAAGCGGGTTCGGTGTCGATGGCCGGATCATCCGTGATGCGCTCCAGCGCGCCGCTCGAGAGCTCGAGCAAGAAGATGTCGAGGTTGCCGCCCGGCGAGGAGAGCGTGAGCGCCAGGCGACGCCCGTCGGGCGACCAGGCGGGCGCGCCGTTCACGCCGGGCCGCGACGACACCATGCGCCGCTCGGCGGTGGCGAGGTCCTGCACCCAGACCGTCGCCGCACGGGTCTCGAAGGACACGTAAGCGAGCCATCGGCCGTCGGGCGACCACGCCGGCGACATCAGCGGCCGGCGCGACTCGAGCACCACGCGCGGGTCGGCGCCGTCGGCGTCGGCCACGACCAGACGATGCCGACGCTGCGGCGGCGCGCCCTCCACGGCGACGTAGGCGATGCGGGTCGCGAACGCGCTGCGTTGGCCGATCAGACGGAAGTAGATGCGGTCGGCCACCCGGTGCGCGCCCTGCCGCGCCGCGGCGGACGGGACGAGCAGGCTCTCGCTGAGCAGCACCTGCCCCGTGAGCAGGTTGCGCAGTTCGTAGACGACGGATGACGCGCCGCCCGCCGCCGCTGCGACACGCCCGGTCACCAGATAGTCCGCCCCGACCCGCGGCTGCACGCGGAATCGCCCGCTGCGCGCGAGGTCGGCAGCCACGATCGTCGCGAGACCCACAGCATCGTCGGCGAAAGGCTCCACGGCGATCGGGATGGGATCGGTCACGCCGGAGGTGATGTCGATCTGGAGCTGCGCGGACGCGGGCGCCGTCGCCATGACTGCGAGCAACACCAGCGACCAATGTCGAAAGGACCGGATCGCCTCAAGCATCGGGACGGAACCTCAGGATCAGTTCGCGCTCGAAGAGCGCGGGGTCGGGGGGCGGCGGCAACGGCGACGCGCGCAGCACCGCGTCCTCGATCGACTGCCGCACCGCTTCATCGCCGTTGCAGTCGCGGACCACCACTTTAAGCACGGTGCCGCCCGGCGCCTGCGTCACCGCCACGGTGCAATCGAGACCGGGGCGCGCGGAATCCGGCCGTATCCAGGCGCGCTCGATGCGCGCGCGGATCGCTGCGCTCCAACGGGCCGCAAGCCCGCTCGCGCGCAGCGTGCCGAGCCGCGCCTCCTCCGCAAGTTGCGCCTGCAGCTCGGCCTCGGCCGCGGCACGCGCCGGGTCGATGGCGGGTGCGACGGGCGCA
>RFTM01000508.1 GCA_009923475.1 Gammaproteobacteria bacterium
CTCGCCGTTGCGGTGCTTGGCGAGGTCGATCTCGGCGATGCCCTTCTTGGTGGTGTTCTTGTCGTACACCTCTTCGCGATAGATGAGCAGGATCATGTCGGCGTCCTGCTCGATCGCGCCCGAGTTATGGCTGACGATGCCGTCCGCCAACCAATTGGCCGGACCCGGCACGGTAAGATCGAAGACCTCTTCGAACTCCTCGCCCGGCGGATCGATCGCGACCACGCGATCCCAGAACACATCGGCATCCACATGGGCACGCAGCGACTCCGACTCGAGCAGCCGCGCGTAGTCGGCCAGCGTCTCGCGGGACGGGGCGAACGCGAAATGGCTGTTGCCGCCATAGGAGGTGCCGCGCATCGCAGCCATCGCCCGGGTCGTGACACCTTGCCGCCGCATCTCCGCACGGGTCTCGGCCATCACCTCGGCAGGCAGCGTATCGACATTGGAGTTGGCCGCGATCGACTGCAGACGCTCACGCAGCGCAAGCCCCGGCGCCTCGCGCGGGCCGAACGCACCCACCGCGTCAAGGAATCTCAGTTGATCACGGGCCCCGCTGACATCGACCGAATGCACCGGCCGACCGACACGCTGGTTGGCGGTACGCAGCCGGGCCACGATGCCGAGACGCAGCAGCAAAGCCGCGACATCCTCCGCGAGGCGACGGCTGCAGGTGCTGAAGAAGACGCGGGCCGCGCCTCGGCTGCCGGCACCACGCAGACTGATGCAACCGTCGGTCGCCCAGAGATGCCGCAGGAGCAGGGCAAGCCGCTGCGTGGGAAGGCCGAACACGGTCGCGGGAAGATGTTTCTCGTGGGATCGTTGCCCGAAGATGCCGAGACCACGCAGCCACGCGCCCACACCCGCCGGATGCCAGCGATCGCCGTTGCCCGAGATCACGAGCTGGTGCCAGTTGCCGCGCCCCGCATGACGGGACACCGTGCAACCGAACGCCTCGGCCGCCGCTCGTACCGCGTCGCTGTTGGCCTGCGAGGCCGTCGTGTAGCGCAACGGCTGACCCTTGACGTAGCTGCCGTCGCCCACAAGATGCCCAAGCAACACCAGGGCATGATCGGACCACTCGGTCATCGCCGAGCCCTGAACGGTCTCCGCGACAGATCCCGCGCCCTGAGGCTCCGGCAGTCGATGGGCGAGAGCCATCCGGTCGCCCGGCGCGAGCTCATCGAGGGTCTTCCAACCAGAGCCGGTGAGCACGCGATGCGCGCCGGTCGCCCGCAGGCTGCGTCCGCTCGCGAGATGGACACGGCGCACGGCGCGCATGCCCACCGACCACACCAGATCGGCCTGGGCCGCGACCAACTGCCGTCGCTCGTCCAACGCCCACACCTCGGGTTGGCGACCGACCAGTTCGCGGATCGGCACGCGCGAGCCGTCGGCAAGGCAGACCAGGGTATCGCCCGGTACGCACTCGCGCAGGTCGGACATCACGGGCTTCTTGTCGACGCGCTGCTCGACGCCGCGGTTGAGCTGCGAGAGCGCGATGAC
>RFTM01000509.1 GCA_009923475.1 Gammaproteobacteria bacterium
GCCGGCACGCCCTCGATCAGGAAGGCGTGGAAGGGCGGGTTCGCGCCGCTGTGATCGCCATGCTCGAGAATCGCCATGTTGCCGGTGATGGTGGGCTTGATGGTGCCGCTCCAGCTGCCGGTGCTGTCACCCATCCACCAGACCTCACCCTGATCCGGGTGATCGCTCATGTGCTGGTAGCGGCGCTCGATGGCCCACTCGCGGGTCACGCTTGCGGTGCTGTTTCGCCAGACCCAGTTCGTGGTGCCCTGCGGCAGCTGCCACATGATGCAGGTGTCACCCGCCGCGCCGAACATGGCCGCGTCGCCGGTCACGCTCGCCTTGCCCACCCACCACTGGCCCGGGCCCTCGTAGGGCATCGACTTGCAGCCGGTGCAGGCGAGGGCGGCCAGGGCCGTGCAGAGCGCGGCAAGGGCCCTCAAGCTGCAAAATCGGGGGTTCTCGGTTCGCATGCCCTTCATTGTGCCCTGGAAAATCCGGTCGCGCGCGGGTGACGAAGTGCGTGGGCCATGCTCACCCTCAAGCGTCTCCGTCGCACCGCGCGTTCCGTGTTCGGCATCTCCTGCGCCCTGCTTGGGGCCTGCGCCATGACCGGCGGGCCCGAGCCTGCGCCCGTGGTGCCCGAACCGACCGCCGCCACCCCGTGGCCGCTGTCGGCGCCGAAGGCCGGCGCGACCGTGCGCCACGCGCTCGCCGCTCCGCTCGCCGGGGGCGAGCTCGCCTCGCTCGCGGGCGGCGCCTGGCCGTCACCCGAGGCCGCGGTCGCCGCCGCCACCCCGCAGGTCGCACGGGGCGACTCGTCGCCGAGCATGCGGCTCGTCGCTTCATTCCCGCGTTCCTCGAACTCGGTGGCAAGGATCCGCTGATCGTCACGCAGGATGCGGATCTCGATCGTGCCGCGCGGGTCATCCTGCGCGCGTCACTGCTCGCCACCGGCCAGGCCTGCCAATCCCTGGAGCGCGTCTATGTGGCGCGCGCCGCGCACGACGCCCTGGTCGCGAAGATCCTCGGGCTGCTGCCGGCGGTGCGCCTGACCTGCGACGACCCCTCCGGCCACATCGGCCCCTTCATCATGGAAGCCCAGGCCGGCATCGTGCGCGCGCACATCGAGGACGCCGTGGCGCGCGGCGCGCGCCTCGAGTGGGGCGGCAGGATCGTGGAGCGCGGCGGCCTTTGGTGCGAGCCGACGCTGCTCACCGGCGTCGACCACAGCATGCGCGTCATGCGCGAGGAGACCTTCGGGCCGGTGATCCCGGTGATGGCCTACGACAGCCTCGACGAGGCCGTCGCGCTCGCCAACGACGGCGAGTATGGCCTCTCGGCCAATGTCATCGCGGGCAGCGAGGACGAGGCGCTCGCCATCGGCCGACGGCTGGAGGCCGGGTTCGTGAGCCTGGGCGATGCCTCGATGTCGAGCTTCGTCGCCGACTTCGAGTGGGAGGGCTTCAGGTCGTCGGGGCTCGGCCGCTCGCGCATGGGGCCGGCCGGCATCGCGCGCTA
>RFTM01000510.1 GCA_009923475.1 Gammaproteobacteria bacterium
TGGTCTTCGCGCCGGCCTTATGGCCGTGGGAGTGCTCGGCCTCGTGAACGGAACAGCATGGGCGGATGCCTATCAGGACGGCATGGCGGCATTCCGTGGCGAGGATTATGCCAAGGCCCTCAGCCTGCTTCTGCCCTACGCCAAGGATGGCAACGCCGAGGCCGCCTATATCATCGGCGAGATGTATGGCCCGCGCAGCTGGGGCCTCAAGGGCGAAAACCGCAATGGTGTCGAGCAGAACAATGCCGAGGCGGTGTTCTGGTGGGGCGAGTCTGCCAAGAACGGGAACTCCGACGCGCAGCTCAAGCTCGGCTTCAACCGGGTGCAGGGCTTCTTCATCGAGCTGCCGCGCAGCCAGGCGGCGCAGGTCCCGCCCGATTACCTGCGGCGCCAGACGGTCAAGAACGCCGAGCGCTTCATCACCCCGGAGCTCAAGGGCTTCGAGGACAAGGTGCTGGGCGCGCGCGAGCGTTCGCTCGCCCGCGAGCGCGAGCTCTGGGAGGCGCTGCTGCGCGAGCTCGCGACGCGCCTGCCCGCGCTGCAGGCGAGCGCGGCGGCCGTCGCCGAGCTCGACGTGCAGGCTGCGCTCGCCGAGCGCGCCGCGAGCCTTCGCTGGTCGCCCCCGGTACTCACCGACCGCCCGGTGCTGCGCATCACGGGCGGCCGGCATCCGGTGGTCGAGCGCTTCCTCGACGCGCCCTTCGTGCCCAACGACCTCGCGCTCGACGCCGCGACGCGCATGCTGGTGATCACCGGCCCGAACATGGGCGGCAAGAGCACCTTCATGCGCCAGTGCGCGCTGATCGTGGTGCTCGCGCACATCGGCAGCTTCGTGCCGGCCGAGGCCGCCCTCATCGGCCCCCTCGACCGGGTGTTCACCCGCATCGGCGCGGGCGACGACCTCGCGGGCGGCCGCTCCACCTTCATGGTCGAGATGACCGAGACCGCGAACATCCTGCACAACGCGACGCCGCGCAGCCTCGTGCTGATGGACGAGATCGGCCGCGGCACCAGCACCTTCGACGGGCTCGCGCTCGCCAGCGCCACCGCGCGCCACCTCGCCTCGCGCGTGGGCGCGTTCACGCTGTTCGCGACCCATTACTTCGAGCTGACGGCGCTCGCCGCGGAACTGCCGGGCGTCGCCAACGTGCACCTCGATGCCACCGAGCACCGTGACGGCATCGTGTTCCTGCACGCCCTGAAGCCGGGGCCGGCCAACCGCAGCTACGGCCTCGCCGTCGCCAAGCTCGCCGGCCTGCCCCGCGAAGTGCTGGCCGAGGCCCGCCGCGTGCTTGCGGCCCTCGAGTCGGCGCAGGCGAACGGCGACGGCGGCGGCCCGCAAGGGCGCCTCGAACTTGCGGCGCCCATCGCCGCGGCCGACCTCGCGGCATCGGGCTCGCAGGGCGCGCCCGATCCGCAGGCCGAAGCGCTGCTCGCCGCCTTGCGCGATCTGGACCCCGACACGCTGAGCCCCCGCGACGCGCTCGGAAAGGTATACG
>RFTM01000052.1 GCA_009923475.1 Gammaproteobacteria bacterium
CCCACAGGGTCCGTTGCGCAATTGTTTGGGGCAATTCATGGGGCAGGACATGCCGGTGGAGCTCAGCACGCACTGCCCGCACATCTTGCAGTCGAAGAGGAAGCCTTTCGTGCCGCGCTCGAGCGCCGCGAACGGCCGCTCCAGCCTGCCGTCGCCGATGCGGCGGGTGACCGGCCGCAAGGCCACCAGCAGGTCCTCGAGCAGGCGGTACAGGCGGTTCAGGCCGCGCGCATGGCGCACCGACCAGAGACGCACGTGGTACATGTCAGGCGTCCGTGGCCGGGGGCGGCGCGGCGAGGCCCTTGGCGCGGATCAGCCGGTCGAGGTCCTCGTCGCTGTAGCGCGCCTCGATGGCGGCCGCGGCGGCCGCGGCCTCCGCCTGCAGGTCCTCGCCGCAGGGGGTCGGCGCGCTGCGGGTCCACTCGGCGATGTAGGCGTCCGAGGAGCCCTTGCCGGCGCGCATCGCGGCGCGGTCGACCGCCTCCTGGAAGCGCGCCGACAGCATGACCTTCGAGGTCTCGCGGCCGCGCTTGACCACGACCTGCGACGGTATGTCGCGCCAAGAGATGATGATCAGGCTGGCCATCAGTGCTGCGCCTCCTGTGCGGCGACGGGAACGGCGGCGAAACGGCGCAGGCTGCGCTCGAGACCGCCATAGCCGGTGTGACGGAAGTGGTATTCGAGGCCGAGCCGCTGCGCGATCGCTTGGGCGGCGGCGACGCTGTCGGCGTCCGGGCGCTGTCCGAGGTAGACGAGCCGGCGGTAGTTGCCGAAGTATTGCGACTGCAGCTCCGGGTGGCGGTCGAGGCCGAGGCCGCGGAACACGAGGCGCTCGAAGTGGCGCACCAGGAAATCGGTCAGGAAGAAGCTGCCGGGCTCGCTCTCCGCGAGCTCCGCGAAGGCCTCGGGGCCGGCGAAGAACTGGTAGCAGTGCACGCCCTCGATGCGCTCCACGCCCGCCTCGCGCAGCACCGCATCGAGCGCGCCGGTGGTGCCGCAATCGGCGTAGGCGACGAAGATGTCCTCGTACTGCGACCGGTGGGCGGCGATGGCGTCGCGGACGGCGGGCGCGATGCGCTCGGGCCGGTTGTGCAGTTCGGGCGGCAGGCAATGCACGTCCAAGGCGAGCCAACGATGGGCGCCGCGCAGCGCCGCGATCTCGTGGGCGAGCGCGCCGCAGGCGATCACGAGCTGGCGGCCGTCCCGGGCCACGAGGGGGCTCTTAGTGGGCGCGCGCAGCCGCGCGCTTCGCCGCGATGAGCGCCTTGGCGGTCTCGACGGCGATGGCGGCGTCGCGGCAGTAGGCGTCCGCGCCGACGGCCTTGCCGAACTCCTCGTTGAGCGGCGCGCCGCCGACCAGCACGATGTAGTCGTCGCGCAGGTTCTTCTGCTTGAGGGTGTCGATGACGACCTTCATGTACGGCATGGTGGTCGTGAGCAGCGCCGACATGCCGAGGATGTCCGGCTTGTGCTGCTCGAGCGCGTCGAGGTACTTCTCGACCGGGTTGTTGATGCCGATGTCGATGACCTCGAAACCGGCGCCCTCGAGCATCATCGCGACGAGGTTCTTGCCGATGTCGTGGATGTCGCCCTTGACCGTGCCGATGACGACCTTGCCGATGGGCTCGGCGCCGGTCTCGGCGAGCAGGGGGCGCAGGATCTCCATGCCGCCCTTCATGGCGTTGGCGGCGAGCAGCACCTCGGGCACGAACAGGATGCCGTCTCGGAAGTCGATGCCGACGATGCGCATGCCCTCGACGAGGGCATCGTTGAGCACTTTGTCAGGCGACCAGCCGCGCTCGAGGAAGATGCGCGTGGCCTCCTCCACCTCGGGCTTCATGCCGTTGTAGAGATCGTCATGCACCTGTTCGACCAGCTCGTCATCGGCGAGGGTCCGCAGGTCGAATTCGCCTTGCGCGTCAGACATCTCAGCCCTCTGTAAGGCCCTGTGAAGACAGGCGGATGGTAAGCGCGCCCCCTGCCCGGGACTTTACGTTTAGCGACGGATGCTTGCCCGGCCACGACATCGGCCGGAACTACGCGGGACGACGCCTTTCGGCGCTCGGCGGCCGACCGAAGTGCTGCCGGTAGCAGCGCGAGAAATGCGGCGGCGACTGGAACCCGCAGGAGGCCGTGACCTCCATGATGGGCATCGCCGTCTGCAGCAGCAGCTCGCGCGCCCGCCGCAGCCGGATCTCCATGTAGTACCGCTTGGGCACGCAGTTGAGGTACCGCTGGAACAGCCGCTCGATCTGCCGCCGCGACAGCCCCGTCTCGCGCGCGATGGCGTCGAGCGACAGCGGCCGCTCGATGTTCTCCTCCATCAGCTGCGCCACCTTGATGAGGCTGCGGTGCGTGAAGCCGAGCTGGGCGCGCAACGGCACGTACTGGTTGTCGTGGTCGTCGCGCACGCGCGCCACGACGAACTGCTCCGAGACCTGGTGCGAGATGTGGCGCCCGTGCTGCCGCTCGATGAGGTTGAGCATCAGGTCGAGCGGCGCCGTGCCGCCCGAACAGGTGTAGCGGTCGCGGTCGATGGTGAAGAGCTGCGTGATCTCCACCAGCGGGAATTCCTCGCGCAGCGCGTGCACGTTCTCCCAGTGGATGGTGGCGCGGTAGCGGTTGAGCAGCCCGGCGCGGGCCAGCACGTAGCCGCCGGTGCACAGCGCGCCCAGCGCGCCGCCCGCCTCCGCGCGGCGGCGCAGGGCCTTGGCGAGCTGGGCGGAGACGGTGTCGCGCACGTCGATGCCGCCGCAGACGAACAGGATGTCGACCTTGCCCATCTCGGCGAGCGCCACGGTGGGCGCCATCTGGGTGCCGCAACTGGCGACGACCGGGTCACCCTTGAGCGAGACGATCTGCCACTCGTAGAGCTTGCGGTTGGCGACGCGGTTGGCCATGCGCAGCGGCTCGATGGCGTTCGCGAGCGCGATCAGCGAATAGTTGGGCAGGGTCAGGAACGCGTAGCTGCGCTTGCCCGCCGCGGCGCCATGGAGAGGGTCGGTCTGCACGACGCGGGAGTATAGGAGCGCCCGAACGGGGATGTCCAATTCGGACATCCGGCCGTCGCATTTGGATTGGTCGCGGGGATGCCCCCGGCTACACTCTGGGCGGATGAAAACACATGCCAGAGTCGTGGTCATCGGCGGCGGCGCGGTCGGCGTCAGCACCCTCTATCACCTCGCCCTCAAGGGTTGGTCCGACGTGGTGCTGCTCGAGCGCACCGCCGGCTCGACCTGGCACGCCGCCGGCCTGCTGCCGCTCTTCAACATGAGCTACACGGTCGGCCAGCTGCACAAGTATTCGGTCGACCTCTACAAGCGCCTGCCCGCCGAGACCGGGCAGGACGTGAGCTTCCATGTCACCGGCAACCTGCGGCTCGCCACCAGCCGCGACCGCATGGACGAGTACCTCAAGTACTGCGGCACCGCCAACACCATCGGCGTGCCCTTCCAGGTGATCGGCCCGGACGAGGTCAAGAAGCTTTGGCCGCTGGTCGAGCTCGGCGGCAAGGACGGCACGGCGCCCATCGTCGGCGCGCTCTACCACCCTGACGACGGCCACATCGCGCCCGCCGACCTCACCATGGCGCTGCGCAAGGGCGCCCGCGCCCGCGGGGCCGAGATCCACGAACAGACCGAGGTCACCGGCGTCAGCCGCACGCCGTCCGGCGAGTGGCGGCTGCAGACCAACAAGGGCGAGATCATCGCCGAGCACGTGGTCTGCGCGACCGGCAACTACGCGCGCCAGACCGGCCGCATGTTCGGCATCAACGTGCCGGCCATCCCGGTCGAGCACCAGTACATCGTCTACGAGGAATCGCCGGAGCTGAAGGCCTACCGCGCCGCGGGCGGCCGCGAGCTCGCCGTGCTGCGCGAATCCGACCAGTCGTACTACCTGCGCGAGGAGCGCATGGGCTGGATCCTCGGCCCCTACGAGGCCGGCGCACCGGCGCGCTTCGCGGACGGCGTGCCCGAGTGGTTCGGCAAGGACCTGTTCGACGGCGACCTCGACCGGCTGCTGCCGCATGTCGAGGCGGCGCAGCGCCGCGTGCCGGCGCTCGAGCGCTGCGGCATCAAGGACATCGTCAACGGCCCGATCTCCTACACGCCGGACGGCAGCCCGCTCATCGGCCCGGCCTGGGGCGTCCGCAATCTTTGGCTGAACGAGGGCCACAGCTTCGGCATCACGGCCGCGGGCGGCTCCGGTTGGCAGATCGCCGAATGGATCGTCGAGGGCGAGCCGGGCATCGACATGCTGGCCGTCGACCCGCGCCGCTACGGCCCCTACACCAGCAAGCGGTTCGTGGTCGCCAAGAACGAGGAGACCTACCGCAACGTCTTCACGGTGCACTACCCGGACGAGGAGCGCGAGGACGCGCGCCCGCTCAAGACCAGCCCGATCTACGAGAAGCTGAAGGGCATGGGCGCGGTCTTCGGCCAGCGCTACGGCTGGGAGCGCGCGAACTGGTTCGCGCCGCCGGGCGTCGAGCCGCGCGACAAGTGGAGCTTCCGCCGCAGCAACTACTTCGAGCATGTCGGCAACGAGTGCCGCCGCCTGCGCAGCGCCGTCGGCGTCATCGACCTCACGCCCTTCACCAAGCACGTGGTGCGCGGCCCGGGCGCGGAGGCCTGGCTCGACCGCCTCGTCGCCAACAAGGTGCCCGTCAAGGTCGGTCGCATGGCGCTCTGTCATGCGCTCACCAAGCGCGGCGGCATCCGCAGCGAGTTCACGATCACCAAGCTCGGCCCGGACGAGTTCTATGTGGTGAGCGCGGGCGCCGCCGAGCGCTACGACGCCGACTACCTGCAGAAGAACCTGCCGGCGGACGGCTCGGTGCAGCTCTCCAACATCACCATGCAGCGGGGCTGTTTCGTGCTGGCCGGGCCGCGCGCGCGCGACGTGCTCGCCAAGCTCACCGACACGCCGCTCGACAACGCCTCCTTCCCCTGGCTCACCGGCCAGGTCGGCGAGGTCGGCATGGCGACCGACGTCTACATGCTGCGCGTCAACTTCGTGGGCGCCCTGGGCTGGGAGCTGCACTTCCCGATCGAGTACGCGCACCACCTCTTCGAGGCGCTCTTCAAGGCCGGCGAGGAGTTCGGCATCGGCATGGCCGGGATGCGCGCGATGGAGTCGCTGCGCATGGAGAAGTCCTACCGCATGTGGGGCAGCGACCTGACCCGTGACTACACCCCCTTCGAGGCCAGCCTCGACCGTTTCGTGCGCATGAACAAGGGCGACTTCATCGGCAAGGCGGCGCTCGAGAAGCAGCTCGCCGAGGGCGTCCCGCACCGCTTCATCACGCTCGAGGTGCACGGCGTGACCGACGCCGACCCGCTCGGCAACGAGCCGCTGTTCGCCGCTGACGGCCGCATGGTCGGCCGCGCGACCGCCGGCTATTACGGCCACGTGCTGCAGAAGAGCCTCGCCATCGGCTACATCAAGCCGGAGTTCGCCGAGGTGGGCACCGAGCTCTCGATCGAGATCCTGGGCGAGCGCAAGCGCGCCACGGTGGTGGTCGAGTCGCCCTACGACCCGGCCAACGCCGACCTTCGGGCCTGACGGCGGAGCGACGATGGCACGCCAGCGCTTCTCGGGCCTGTCGCTGCTCTGGAACAGCCTCGGCAAGCACCGCGGCTGGCGCGAGCAGTGGCGTCGCGCCGAGCCGAAGGCCGAATACGACGCGGTCATCGTGGGCGGCGGCGGCCACGGGCTCGGCACGGCCTACTACCTCGCCGCCGAGCACGGGCTCACCCGCATCGCGGTCGTCGAGAAGGGCTGGATCGGCGGCGGCAACACCGGCCGCAACACCACCATCATCCGCTCCAACTACCTCTTCGACGAGAGCGCGCGCCTCTACGACCACTCGGTGAAGATGTGGGAGGACCTCTCGCAGGTCCTCAACTACAACGTCATGTTCTCGCCGCGCGGCGTGATGATGCTCGCGCACACCGTGCACGACGTGCAGGTCGCGCAGCGCCACATCCACGCCAACCGCTGCAACGGCGTCGACAACGAGTGGCTGACCCCCGAGGAGGCCAAGGCCTACTGCCCGCCCCTCAACATCGACCCGGGCCTGCGCTATCCGGTGCTCGGCGCCGCCCTGCAGCGCCGCGGCGGCACCGCCCGCCACGATGCCGTCGCCTGGGGCTACGCGCGCGCCGCCGATGCGCTCGGCGTCGACATCATCGAGAACTGCGAGGTGACGGGCATCCGCCGCGACGCCGGCGGCGCGGTGGAGGCCCTCGAGACCACGCGCGGCGTCATCCGCACGCGCAAGGTCGGCGTGGTCGCCGCGGGCAACACCAGCGTCGTGCTCGGCATGGCGGGCGTGCGCGTGCCGCTCGAGAGCTTCCCGCTGCAGGCCCTCGTCTCAGAGCCCATCAAGCCCGTGTTCCCCTGCGTGGTGATGTCGAACGGCATCCACGCCTACATCAGCCAGTCCGACAAGGGCGAACTCGTGATCGGTGCCGGCACCGACGCCTACACCTCGTACACGCAACGCGGCGCGCTGCACGTCAACATGCACACGCTGGAGGCGATCTGCGAGCTGTTCCCGATGTTCCGCCGCATGCGCATGCTGCGCAACTGGGGCGGCATCGTCGATGTCACCCCCGACCGCTCGCCCATCATCGGCAAGACGCCGGTGCCGGGGCTCTACGTCAACTGCGGCTGGGGCACGGGCGGCTTCAAGGCGACGCCGGGGTCGGCGCATGTCTTCGCCTGGACGCTCGCCCACGACGAACCGCATCCCATCAACGCGCCCTTCACGCTGGAACGCTTCCGCGAGGGGCATCTCATCGACGAGGCCGCCGCGGCGGCCGTCGCTCACTGATCCCGCCATGCTGCTCATCCGTTGTCCCCATTGCGGCGAACGCCCGGAACCCGAATTCGCCTACGGCGGCGAGGCGCATATCGCCCGCCCTGCCGACCCCTCGGCCGTGAGCGACGATGGCTGGGCGGCCTATCTCTACCTGCGCACCAACGCCAAGGGCCTGCATGCCGAGCGTTGGCGGCACACGCGCGGCTGCGGGCGCTTCTTCAACGCGCTGCGTGACACCACCACCGATCGCTTCATCGCCACCTACAAGGCCGGCGAGAGACCGCCGGAGGGTCCGCGATGAGCGGCTCGCGCCTGCCTGCCGGCGGCCGCGTCGCCCGCGACCGCAAAATCCGCTTCACCTTCGACGGCAAACCCTACGAGGGGCTGCAGGGCGACACGCTCGCCTCGGCGCTGCTCGCCAACGGCGTGCATCTCGTCGGCCGCTCGTTCAAGTACCACCGGCCGCGCGGCATCATGACCGCGGGACCGGAGGAGCCCTCCGCGCTCGTCACGGTGCGCCGCGACGAGGCGCGCTCCACGCCCAACCTGCGCGCGACCCAGGTCGAGATCTACGACGGGCTCTGCGCCGTCAGCCAGAACCGCTGGCCGAGCCTGCGCTTCGACCTCGGACGCCTCGCCGAGCTCTTCTCGCCGCTGCTGCCCGCCGGCTTCTACTACAAGACCTTCATGTGGCCGCGCAGCGCCTGGCACCGGCTCTACGAACCGCTGATCCGCCGCATGGCCGGCCTCGGCGAAGCGCCGCGGCTGCCGGACCCCGACCGCTACGCGCAGCAGCATGCGCATTGCGAAGTGCTGGTCGTCGGCGCCGGCCCTGCAGGGCTCGCCGCCGCGCTCGCGGCCTCGCGCAGCGGCGCGCGCGTCATCCTCTGCGATGAGCGCCCGGAGTTCGGCGGCGCGCTGCTCTCCGACAACCCCTCGCGCATCGACGGCCTGAGCGCCGGCGAGTGGGTGGCCTTTGCGGTGGCCGAGCTGCGGCGCAACCCGCGCGTGCGCTTGCTGCCCCGCACCACCGCGTTCGGTTACTTCCCGCACAACCACCTCGGCCTCAGCGAGCGTCTCACCGACCATCTCGCGACGCCGCCCGCCGGTCTCGCGCGCGAACGCCTGTGGCAGGTCCGCGCACGGCAGGTGGTGCTCGCCACAGGCTCCATCGAGCAGCCGCTCGTGTTCCCCGGCAACGACCGCCCGGGTGTCATGTTGGCCGGCGCCGCGCTGCGCTACCTCGAAGAGCAGGCCGTGCTGCCGGGGCGCCGCGTCGTCGTCGCCACGATCTGCGACAGCGCCTATCGCGTGGCGCTCGCCCTGCAGGCCGCCGGCGCGACGGTCGCGCAGATCGTCGACCTGCGTCCGGCGGCCACGCCCGCGCCGCAGGACAGCTGGCAGGACCGCGCACGCGCGGCCGGCATCCCCGTCGAGACCGGTGCGCGCGTGCTCGGCACCCGCGGCTTCGACCATGTCTCGTCGGTCGACATCGCCTGCCTCGACGCATCGGGACGACAGACCGGACATCGCTCGATCGATTGCGACCTGTTGCTGGTGGCGGGCGGCCATGTCCCGAGCGTCCACCTCTTCTCGCAGTCGCGCGGCAAGCTGCGCTACGACGAGGCGCTGCAGGCCTTCGTGCCGGGCGAGTCCGCCGAGGCCGAGCGCTCGGCCGGCGCCTGTCGCGGGCTTTTCGGGCTCGCGGCGACGCTGCAGGCCCTCCGGTCGCGCCAGCCCTGGCCGGGGCCGAGCAGTTGGCGTATGTACGCCCATGTTTCACACAACCAGAATTCCTCATTGCAATGCGCTCTCGTCGATTTCTAGCATCTTCCGTAAGCGCTTGATTCTTTGTGTTTCGAACTTTACCATATTGTCGTAGTATTCTCGCAGCCGCTGACACTCCAACAGATTGCGGCGTGCATCTTCCAGTTCCCTGTGACCGAGTTTCTCCGGGCTCGGTTTTTTGAAAAGTTCTACAATC
>RFTM01000511.1 GCA_009923475.1 Gammaproteobacteria bacterium
CTTTGGCCTTGGGGCGGCGGCAACCCGCTGCGTGAGCCGCTCGCCGCCGCCGCGCCGGGTGCGGTGGCCGAAGGGGCCCGATGGGCGAGGGTCTGGAGCGATGACGCCTGGGTGTCGGCGCTGGGCGCGTTGGCGGGCGCCGTGGTCGAGCCCTTGCCGCCGGACGATGGCCAAGGCGCCGCCCTCGAGCCGCTGTTGGGCGCCGCGGAGCGATCGGTCTGCGCGGTGGTGCCCTTGTCGGGTCGGGGTCTCGCGGCCTTCGACCGCGGATTCATCGCACCCGCGGTGCGCGCGCTGCAGGAAGGGCGCATCGGGCGTCTCACCGTCGCCGCCAACGACCGCGCGGTGCGCGTCGAGCGCGGTGACCGCTGGCGTCTCTGGCGTCCGCAGCGCGACCTGCTCGAGGCCGTGGCGGAGGGCGGGGCATGAAGCTCCGCATCGTGCGTCGTCCGGTCGACGCTGCGCGGGCCGGGCGCCTCTCGCACCTGCCGCCGATCCTGGCGCGCGCCTATGCGGCGCGCGGCGTGGGCGATGCCGACGAGCTCGAGCAGTCGCTCGACCGGCTGCTGCGCGTGTCGACGCTCGACGGCGTCGATGCCGCCGTGCGGCTGCTGCTCGCGCATCGTCGCCCCGGGGGCCGCGTGCTGGTGGTCGGCGACTACGACGCCGATGGCGCCACGAGCTCGGCCTTGATCGTCCGCGCGCTGCGCGCCTACGGCTGGCCGGAGGTCGATTTCCTGGTGCCGAACCGCTTCGAGTTCGGCTACGGCCTGACGCCCGAGGTGGTCGAGCTCGCGGCCGCGCGGGCGCCGACGATCATCGTGACGGTCGACAACGGCATCTCGAGCGTCAGCGGCGTCGCCGCGGCGCGTGCCCGCGGCATCGAGGTGCTGGTCACCGACCATCATCTCGCGGGCGCCGAGCTGCCTGCGGCCGATGCCATCGTCAACCCGAACCTGCCGGGTGCGACCTTCGCCTCGCGCTGCCTCGCGGGCGTCGGCGTCGCGTTCTACGTGATGTCCGCGCTGCACCGCGCGCTCGACGACCCCGCGCTTCCCAAACCCTCGACCTGGCTCGACCTGGTCGCGCTCGGCACGGTCGCCGACGTGGTGCCGCTCGACCGCAACAACCGCGTGCTCGTGGCGCAGGGGCTGCAGCGCATCCGCGCCGGCCGTTGCACGCCCGGCGTGCGCGCGTTGCTCGAGACGGGCGGTCGTACGCTCGCCGGCGTGGTGGCCTCCGACCTCGGCTTCGCCGCCGCGCCGCGGCTCAACGCGGCCGGCCGCCTCGACGACATGTCGGTCGGCATCCGCTGCCTGCTCACCGATTCGCCGACCGAGGCGCTCGCCATCGCGGCGCGCCTCGACCAGCTGAACGCCGAGCGCCGCGCCATCGAGGCGCGCATGCAGGAAGAGGCCATCGCGGCGGTGCGGCACCTCAAGGATCCTGGCGAGGATGCGGACGGGACGGGCGGGGCCGCAGGCGGCGCGCGCCGCCG
>RFTM01000512.1 GCA_009923475.1 Gammaproteobacteria bacterium
CACCTGCCGCTCCTTCTCGATGCGCTCGCTCTTCTCGGGCTGGGGCGCGGGCGCCTCGATGCGCGGTTTCGGGCGCGATGCGACGCGGCGGGTCTCGGTCTCCACCGACTCCTTGCGGGCGGCGCGGCGCACCTCGCCTTCCGCGACGTCCTGCGCCTTCGCGCGCCGGGCGCGCAACCAGTCGATGGCGCCCCAGAAGCCGCCGCCCAGCCGGTCGATGACGCCGAGCCAAGAGAGCCCCGATGCGAGCGACAGCCCCGCCATGCCGACGGCGAGCAGCAGCAGCGTGCCGCCCACGAAGTTGAAGTTGCCGAGCATCCAGTCGCCGGCCACCGTGCCGACCACCCCGCCCGCGCCCTCGCGCAGTTCGCCGGCGCGGAAGTGCAGCGCCGCGATGGCGCAGGCCGCGACCAGCGTGATCACGAAGCCGCCGACGCGCAGCGCAGTGCTGGCGCGCGACGGCGCCTCGGCCTCCGGGTCGCGCCGCCGGTGGGCCCAGAACGCGGCCGCGCCCAGCATGACGGGGAACAGGTAGGCGGGGCCGCCGAAGAGGAAGTAAAGCGTGTCGGCGAGCCAGGCGCCGCGCCGGCCGCCGAGGTTGCGGACCTCGCCGCCCTCGCCCGTGAACGTGAAGCCGGGGTCGGCCGGGTGCCAGGTGACGAGCGCCGCGAACAGCAGCACCGCGACCGCGCCGAGCAGGATGACCGCGCCCTCGCGCAGACCGCGGAGCACGGCTTCGGAGAGCCCGGAGGACGCCTCGGCCCTCGCAGTCGCCCCCCTCGCGGTGGAGTCAGCCAATTTGTCGGCACCTCGCGGCGGGATCACCGGGCGGATTCTAGTGGAATCGCCCCGGTCGCGACAGGCGAGCGTGGCATTCGCGGGCCGCGCGCCCTAACATCCGCGGATGACCGCCACCCACCGCAAACTGATCATCCTCGGCTCGGGGCCCGCCGGCTATTCGGCGGCCGTCTATGCCGCCCGCGCCAACCGCGCGCCCATGCTGATCTCGGGCATGCAGGAGGGCGGCCAGCTCATGACCACCACCGAGGTCGACAACTGGCCGGGCGATGCGCACGGGCTGATGGGGCCGGCGCTGATGGAACGCATGAAGGCGCACGCGCTGCGCTTCGGCACCGAGCTCGTCAGCGACCACATCCACACGGCGAAGCTCGGCGAGCGGCCTTTCCGGCTCATCGGCGACCTCGGCGAGTACACCTGCGACGCGCTCATCATCGCCACCGGCGCCTCGGCGCGCTATCTCGGCCTAGACTCCGAGGAGGCGTTCAAGGGCCGCGGCGTGTCGGCCTGCGCCACCTGCGACGGGTTCTTCTTCCGCGGCCAGGAGGTCGCGGTGGTCGGCGGCGGCAACACCGCCGTCGAAGAGGCGCTCTATCTCTCGAACATCGCCTCGCGCGTCACGCTCGTCCACCGCCGCGACAAGCTGAAGGCCGAGAAGATCATGCAGGACCGCCTGTTCGAGCGCGAGCGCGCCGGC
>RFTM01000513.1 GCA_009923475.1 Gammaproteobacteria bacterium
AAAATATAAGATGTATTTTTATGAATGGTCGTCATTATAAAATCTTCCTACTTATAACTATGCAACATGGACTTGGGTTGCCTCCTGATTTACGCTCAAATATAGATTATGTCTTTATATTCCGAAACAATATAGTTAAAGAAAGAGAGAAAATATATAATCATTATGCTGGAATGTTTCCTACATTTGATGTATTTAATCAAGTAATGAATCAATGTACTGAAAACTTTGAATGTCTTGTTATAGATAATAAAACACAATCTAATAATATTAATGATAATGTATATTGGTACAAAGCGCAAGACAGTAATTATAAAATGTGCTCACAAAATCTATGGGAGATGCAGGCTTTACAGGATCAGCGAGATTTAATGGGACTTATGAATGACGAAGAAGAGGAAGACAACGAGGATTTTGATCCTGGTGTTTTTATGAAAAAGAAAAATACAAAATTGATAAAGGTTAAAAAAAATCAAAAATATTAGAAAAATCGTAGTTTTTT
This sequence comes from Gammaproteobacteria bacterium, assembly GCA_009923475.1. Taxonomy (GTDB): domain Bacteria; phylum Pseudomonadota; class Gammaproteobacteria; order Steroidobacterales; family Steroidobacteraceae; genus UBA964. The sequence continues at coordinate 503 of RFTM01000513.1, forward strand.
ACCCTTAACATTATTATCATCATTTATAACTATTTCCTTAATCTCGCTATTCTTCTTAGAGCCATTGTTCTTTTCAACAGAAAGCTTCTTATCAATATTTTCATACGCCTCTCTTTTTTGTAATAAATTATATTCATCGCCGGGACTGGCTTTCTGCGTAATATTAATAGGCAATAGCGTGTTTTCAACTTCTTCCTTATTTTTTTTCGAATATGAAAAACCTCCCTTTTTATAGATTTCTGTTGTATATTCATCATTATCTGTACTATTACTAATAGTTATAATATTACCTCCATTTTTAACACCATTTCTATTTTTTTCTATTTCATCCTCATCTTCATCCTCATCTTCATCATCTTCTTCATCCTCATCTTCATCATCTTCTTCATCCTCATCTGCATCCTCATCTTCATCATCTTCTTCATCCTCATCTTCATCCTCATCTTCATCATCCTCTTCATCATCTTCATCCTCTTCATCCTCTTCATCCTCTTCATCATCTTCATCCTCTTCATCTTCTTCATCATCTTCATCATCTTCATTATCTTCATCTTCTTCCTCTTCGCCCTCTTCGCCCTCTTCATTATTATCGTTCTCTTTTACATCTTCATTATCTTCATATTCTTCATCCACTTCGTCGTCTTCGTTCTCTTTGACCTCTTCATCCACCTTGTTCTTTTTTATCTCTTCGTCATCTTCGTTCTCTTTTACCTCTTCATCCACTTTGTTCTTTTTTACCTCTTCGCCATCTTCTTTCTCTTTGACATTTTGAATGTTTATATCGCTATTTTTTCTCTTATCATCACTCTTTTTTTTATCATCTTTTTGTTTATCATTATTTTTAACATTTTTGGTTTCTTGTTTTAAAATAATTGAATTAGTTAATTCTAAGGATTCTGTTTGAGCTATTTCAGGCTCCTCTTCAGGCTCCTCTTCAGGCTCCTCTTCAGGCTCCTCTTCAGGCTCCTCGTCAGGCTCCTCTTCAGGCTCCTC
>RFTM01000514.1 GCA_009923475.1 Gammaproteobacteria bacterium
TCACCGTGTACACGGTGAGCTTCATCTTGGCGAGGCTCTCGAGGATGCCGGTGGCGACGAGGTCCTTCCAGACGACCACCACATCTGGCTTGAGGTCGCGCAAGCGCCCGAACACGAGCGCGTTGGCATCGCCGATGCGCTCGATGCGCTGCGCCGCCGCGGGCTCGTCGGCGCCCGTGACGGTGGCGACGATGCGGTCGCCCGCACCCGCCGAGAACAGCATCGCGGTGGCGCCGGGCGACAGGCTGACGATGCGGCGTGCAGGTGCCGCGAGCGTGACCCGCGCGCCGGTGTCATCGACCACGGTCAGCGGCGCGGCGGCCGCGGCGCGGGCCGGGCCAGCGCCGCCCGTCGACGCGAGGGCGAGGAGGAACGCCAGCGCCGCGCAACGGCGGCGGTTCATGGACGCGGCTCGGGGGTATGCGAGGCGGAGCACGCGGCGCAGCCCTGCGCGGCGCGCCAACGCTGCAACAGCCGCGCGGCGGGCGCGGCGGTCGGCGGGAAGGCGGCGAGGCGCGTGACGAGGCGCAGGCGCCAGGACTGCGGCATCACCGTCCAGGCGGCGTACACCGCCGCGGCAGAGACGATAAGGGCGACGAGCAGGTGTTCGGTGAGGGATGCCATGGGGGCGGCTCAGCCGGCGCCGAGCGCGCGGGCGACATGGAAGGTGACGCCGGCGGCGACATAGGCGAGCGCGAAGAGACACCCGGCCATGATCAGAGGATAACGCCAACCGTTGGTCTCGCGCTTCACCACCGCGAGCGTCGCGAGGCACTGCGGCGCGAACACGTACCAGGCGAGCAGCGCGAGCGCGGTGGCGAGGCTCCAGTCGGCGGCGATCACGCCCGAGAGGGTCTCGGCCACCGTGCCGTCATCACCCGACACCGCGTACACGGTGCCGAGCGCACCCACCGCCACCTCGCGCGCCGCGAGCCCCGGGATGAGCGCCACGGCGATCTGCCAGTTGAAGCCGATCGGCGCGAGCACCGGCGCGAGCGCGTGGCCGATCATGCCCGCGTAGCTGTACTCGATGGCGGGGGCGGTGGCCCCGGCCGGCGGCGCAGGATAGGTGGCGAGGAACCACAGCAGCACCACGAAGGAGAGGATCAGGCCGCCGGCGCGGCGCAGGAAGAGCCCGGCGCGCTCGAGGAGCCCGAGCAGCACGTTGCCCGGATCCGGCCATTGGTAATCCGGCAGCTCGAGCATCAGCAGGTGGGTGTCCTCGCCACGGCGCAGGCGCTTGAGCACGAAGGCGACGCAGAGCGCCGCGATGATGCCCGCGAAATAGAGCGCGAAGAGCACAAGCCCCTGCAGGTTGAAGGGGCCGACCGCACGCGCCGGGATGAAGGCACCGATGAGCAAGGCGTACACCGGCAAGCGTGCCGAGCAGGTCATGAGCGGCGCGACGAGGATGGTGGCGATGCGGTCGCGCAGGTCGGGGATCGTGCGCGTCGCCATGATCCCCGGGATGGCGCAGGCGAAGGACGACAGC
>RFTM01000515.1 GCA_009923475.1 Gammaproteobacteria bacterium
TACCTCTGGCTCGCCGAGCGGCTCGAGGCCCCGCTCGTCACCATCGACGCCCGCTTGGGCGAGGCCGCTCGGCGGCACCTTGAGGGCGGGCCGGAGGGCGGCTGAGCCCGGTCGCACTTCAACGCCGATCGCGAACGCCGATCGCGCGGACATCGCCCCTTCCGGGATCCGCTCACTCGTCCATGAACAGCGAGGTGCCGACGCCGACTTCGCTGCGGCTGTACGCGCGGAAGGCGATCAAGGTCTCGGACTCCATGATGCCGGGCAACTGGTGGATCGCCCCGCTGACGATGTCCGCCAATTCCTCGTTGCGCGCGGCGCGCACGATCGCCACGAGGTCATACCTTCCAGCGACCGAAAACACCTCGCTGACGCCTTGCACCTCCGCGATAGCGGTCGCGAGGGCGGCGCTCCGCGCAGGCTGCGCCTTGATCAACACCATGGCCGTGACTGACATGCATCGTCTCCTTGAAAACTTGGGGATCCAGGACCCTCAGGTGACCTTCAGCCGGGCGGCGCCGCTCGACGGGCCGGCCGGCGTCGCAGCCAGTTCCTCGCCGAGGATGCGCACGGCGTCCCAGACATCGACGAACCGCAGGTAGAGCGGCGTGAAGCCGAAGCGCAAAAGGTCCGGCGCCCGGAAGTCGCCGACCACGCCGCGCGCGATCAGGCGCTGCATCAAGGGATAGCCGTCGGCATGGGCGAACGACACATGGCTGCCGCGCCGCGCGGGATCCCGCGGCGAGGCTAGCGACAGCGCCTTCGCACCCGGCAGCGCCTCGACCAGCTCGATGAAGAGCGCCGACAACTGCACCGACTTGCGCCGCAGCTGCGCCATGTCCACCCCGTCGAAAGCCTCCAGCGCGCCGTCGAGCGCGGCGAAGGCGAGCACCGGCGGCGTGCCGCAGCGGTGCCGGTCGATGCCCGGCGCCGGGGCATAGTCGTCCTGGAACTCGAACGGCCGCGCATCGCCGAGCCAGCCGGAGAGCACGGGCACCAGGCCCTCCTGCAGCTCGCGGCGGACGTACAGGAAGGCCGGCGCGCCCGGACCGCCGTTCAGATATTTGTACGTGCAGCCGATCGCGAAGTCCGCCCCGGCGGCGCGCAGGTCGATCGGCACCGCGCCGACCGAGTGCGACAGGTCCCAGAGGATCCGGGCGCCCTTCGCGTGCGCGCGGGCCGACAACTCCGCGAGGTCGTACATCTCGGCCGTGCGGTAGTGCACGTGGGTGAGCACGACCAGGAAGGTGTCGGTGTCGATCGCCTCGGGGATCCGCTCGCGCGGCACGGCGAGGACCTCGACCTGCGGCGATATCTTTGCCAGCCCCTGCAGGATATGCAGGTCGGTCGGGAAATTGCCTGCCTCGGTGACGATGCGGGTGCGGGCGCCCCGCGCAAGGCTCGCGGCGGCGGCGAGCTTGAAGAGGTCCACGGAGGTGGAGTCGCAGACGATCGTCTCGCCGGGCGCGGCGCCGATCAGCCGCCCGAC
>RFTM01000516.1 GCA_009923475.1 Gammaproteobacteria bacterium
CGCCCGCGCCTGCGCCGGCCGGCGCGGCGCCGGCGGACGGCGGCTGGACGCCGGCGCCGTTCATGGCCGGGTCGGTCACCACGGCCGCGACCTTCAGCGTCTTGCCCTCGCGCAGCAGGCCGATGTCGGCGCGGTCGCCGACGCGCAGCAGGCCGATGGCGTTGCGGAACTCGGTGACCGACCGGACCGCCTTGCCGTTCACCGCGGTGAGCACGTCGCCGGCGCGCAGCCCAGCGCGCGCGGCCGCCGAGTCGCGCACCACCTGCGTGACCAGCGCGCCGTTCGGCGCGCCGAGCCCGAGCGCCTGCGCGATGTCGGCCGTCACCGGCGCGAGCGTCACGCCGATCTGGCCGCGCTTCACCGAGCCGAAGCGGATCAGCTGGTCCATCACCGACTGCGCCATGTTGACCGGGATCGCGAAACCGATGCCGATGTTGCCGCCGCTGCCGGAGAGGATCATGTTGTTGATGCCGACCAGTTCGCCGCGCAGGTTCACCAACGCGCCGCCCGAATTGCCCGGGTTGATCGAGGCGTCGGTCTGGATGAGGCTCTCGAAGCCGTCGGGGTTCATCCCCGAGCGGCCGAGCGCGCTGACGATGCCGTAGGACACCGAGTGCTGCAGGCCGAAGGGGTTGCCGATCGCGGCCACGTAGTCGCCGGGCTCGAGCCGGTCGGAGTCGCCGAGCACGATCTGGGTGAGCGCCGGCGCCTCGATCTGGATCACCGCGATGTCGGTGCGCGGGTCGCTGCCGACGAGCTTGGCCGGGAACTCGCGCTCGTCGAACAGCGTGACGGTGATCTCGCGCGCGTTCTCGACCACATGCGCGTTGGTGATGATGTAGCCGCGGCGCGCCTCGACGATCACGCCGGAGCCCGCCGACTGGAACGGCCGCTCGCGCGCGCCCTGGTCGGGCGGCACGTTGAAGAAGCGGCGGAAGAAGGGGTCCTCGAGCAGCGGGTTGCGCTGCTGCTCGCGCACCGCGCCGCGGATGCCGATGCTGACCACCGCGGGCGAGACCCGCTTGATCATCGGCGCCAGCGAGGGCATCGGCGCGACCTCGCGCTCGGGCGGCGGCGGGGCCTTGGTCTGCTGTTGCGCCAGGGCGCCGCCCGGCAGCCCGAAGAGGGCGGCGAGGGCGGCGAGCAGGGCGGAAGAGAGGCGTGGACGGGTCAGGGCGGTCGGGCGCGGCATGCGTTCACCGGTGACAAAAAACGGCCCCCGGGGGCGGGGGCCACCCGGGGGATTGTAGGCGGGCCTCCGCCGGCGCGTCAGGCCGCTTCGACGGTGATGCGTCGCGGCTGCAGCTTGGCGAGCTTGGCGATCGACACCTCGAGCACGCCGTGGGCCGAGCGGGCGGTGATCTGCTCGGCATCGGCGTCTTCCGGCAGCGCGAACCGGCGCTGGAAGCGGGTGACCGAGCCCTGCGGGTGGCTGGCCGGGCGCTGCGCCTCCAAGGTCAGCACGCCCTGCTCGACGGTGA
>RFTM01000517.1 GCA_009923475.1 Gammaproteobacteria bacterium
AAAGTGGAACCGTCGGCGTGCTCCGGGGCAATTCGCCGGCGAAAATAGATGATAAAGGACGGCTCAAGGTTCCGAACGCCTTTCGGGCTGCGATCCAGAAGGATCACGGCACGGAACTGTTCGTCACGAGCCTGACGGGGCAGTCCGTGCGCATCTATCCCATGCCTGTGTGGGCCGAACTCGAACGCCGGCTCGCCCAGGTCCCATCCACGAATCCCGCGCGGCAACGGTTTCTCGATCGCGTGAATTTTTACGGCCAGGTCGCCGAACTCGATGCGCAGGGGCGCGTCGTGATCCAGCCGCGGCTGCGCGAGAGCGCGCAGATCACCGGCGATGTCGACGTCCTGGGCCAGCAGAGTTACCTCGAGGTTTGGAACCACGACCGCCTCGTCGCCAAGCTCGCCGCCGAGCCGTTCACGGACGACGATGCGCGGGCGCTGTCGGACTTCGGGATTTGACGGCCGCCCCGAACGCGGCCAGCTAGCGGACGCCGATGCACGTTCCGGTGTTGCCCGACGAAGTGCTGGCGCTGCTCGAGCCGCAGCGCGGCGGGACATTCGTCGACTGCACGGTGGGACTCGGCGGGCACTCGCGGCTGATGCTCGAGCGCGGTGCGCGCTGCGGCGCGCGGCGGGCTTGCGGGGAGCGGTCATGTGGCGGGTCGCGGACTCCGTGCTGCAGGTGGCATCTCAACGCTCGCGACGAGCATAGCATCCCGTCTCGACGATGATGTCGCGGACCGCCTCGGGCACGAGGAACCGCGGATCCCGGCCCGAGGTGATGATCTCGCGCAGCCCGGTGGAGGAGATCTCGAGCTGCGTCACGGCATGCACGTAGATGCGTCCGGCCTGCGCGGCATGCAGGTCGGCGGCGTCCGTGGTGCCGCGGGCCGCGAGCAGGCCGCCGAGGACCGCATCCTGCGGGCGCTCCCAACCCGGACGATGCGCCACCACGAGGTGCGCGAGCGCGAGGATGTCCTGCCAACGGCGCCAGCCGGTGAAGCCGAGGAAGGCGTCCATGCCGAGCACGAGGCAAAGCGGCCTGCCAGGCAGTTCGGTGCGCAGCTCCTCGAGCGTGTCCACCGTGAACGAGGCGCCGCGGCGGCGCATCTCGCGGTCGTCCACCACGAAGCCCGGTTGGTCGGCGACCGCGGCGCGCAGCATCGCGAGGCGCAGCTCGGCGGAGGCGAGCGGCGGACCGCGATGCCCCGGGTCGCCGACCGGGATCCAGCGCATCTCGCCGAGCGCGAGCAGCTGCAGGAGCTCGAAGCCGGTGCGCAGGTGCCCGAGATGGATGGGGTCGAAGGTGCCGCCGAAGATGCCGACCGGCCCCGACCGCGCGTCAAAGGTGCCCGCGTTCATCGCAGCGGGCGCAGGCCGCAGGCCTCGGCGCAGAGCAGCGCGATCTCGTCCCAGGGGTCGCCGGCCATGCGGCCCTTGATCATGCGGTCGGCGCGCAGCGCGCGGCTCG
>RFTM01000518.1 GCA_009923475.1 Gammaproteobacteria bacterium
GGCTGCGCCGACGCGACATCAGCCATCCCCGCGCCCGTGAAGACGAGCGCGAGGATGACGAGCAGGGGACGGATGAAGGAGGCCAGCGGCCTCAGCCGCACTTCGAGTCGCCGCAGTTCAGGCAGGTCATGCAGCCGTCCATCATCACGACGGCGGCGGTGCTGCACTTGCTGCAGAGCTGCGCGCCCTCGGGGAAGTGCGACTTGGAGAAGGCGTCGGTCTGCTTGCCGCGGGCCTCGAACTCGGCGCGCTTCTCGTCGATGAGCTTCTTCTGGTGCTCATCGAGCTCGGGGCGGGCCATCAGGCCGATGGTCTGCAGGTGCTTCTCGATGACATGGCCGAGCTCGGCGATGATCGAGGGCATGAACTTGCCGCCCGGCTGCCAGTAGCCGCCGCGCGGGTCGAACACGGCCTTCAGCTCCTCGACGAGGAAGGCGACATCGCCGCCCTTGCGGAACACGGCGGAGATGATGCGCGTCAGCGCCACGATCCACTGGTAGTGGTCGAGGTTCTTGCTGTTGATGAAGACCTCGAAGGGGCGGCGCTGCTCGTGCTCGGTGCCCTCGTTGAGGATGATGTCGTTGATCGTGACGTACATCGCGTGGTCGGAGACCGGCGTCTTGATCTTGTACGTGGAGCCGATCAGCACCTCGGGGCGCTGCACCTCTTCGGTGAGGCGCACGACCTTGCCGCCGTGGCTGGTGGGCAGCTCGGCGACGTTGACGGCGGCGGCGGGCGCGGGCTCGGCGCCCGGCTTCTGCACGCGGTACTTGGATATCTTCTTGTCGATCTTGATGGCGGCCATCGTGCGCGGTCCTCAGAACTTGCCGTAATACCCTTCCTTGAGGGCATCGAAAAGGTTGGCGGCGGTGTGCTTCTCGCCGTCGTACTCGATCTCCTCGTCGCCCTTGACCGACACCTCGGTGCCGTCCTCGAGCGTGAACACGTAGGTGGTGTTCTTGAGGTCCTCTTCCTTGACGAGCACGCCCTGGAAGGCTTCCGGGTTGAAGCGGAAGGTGGTGCAGCCCTTGAGGCCCTTCTCGTGCGCGTACAGGTAGATGTCCTTGAAGGACTCGTACTTGAAGTCGGTCGGCACGTTCGCGGTCTTGGAGATCGAGGAGTCGATCCACTTCTGCGAGGCGGCCTGGATGTCGACGTGCTCGGTCGGCGTGATGTCGTCCGCCGTGGTGAAGTAGTCCGGCAGCTTCTCGGCCGCGCTGGTGCCGTTCGGCATGGCCTGCGGGTTGATGAGCTCGCGGTAGGCGAGCAGCTCGTAGGAGAAGACGTCGACCTTCTCCTTGGACTTCTTGCCTTCGCGGATCACGTTGCGGAAGTAGTGGTGCGCGAACGAGGGCTCGATGCCGTTGCTCGCGTTGTTGGCGAGCGAGAGGCTGATGGTGCCGGTGGGCGCGATGGAGGTGTGGTGCGTGAAGCGCGCGCCGACGAGCGCGAGCTGCTCGACGAGGTTCG
>RFTM01000519.1 GCA_009923475.1 Gammaproteobacteria bacterium
GCCCAAGGCTTCGGCGGCGGCGACCGCCTCGTCGGGGGTGGAGGCGACGCGGCCCGCCGGCACCGGGATGCCGTAGGCGGAGAAGACTTCTTTCGCTTGGTACTCGTGCAGATTCATTCGGGGCGCCCGTGGTCTGTGTGGACTACACTCTGCATTCTCGCGGAAACCGGGGTCCGAGGGAACCTCGACGGGGCCGAAACGTGATGCCGATCGAAACCACCGTCCACGCCGTCGACCCGGCGCTGCTCGCCGCCGGCGCAGCGCTGCTCGGCCTCGTGGTGGGCAGCTTCCTCAACGTGGTCATCCATCGTCTGCCGCGGATGATGGAACGCGATTGGCGCGCGCAGTGCGAGGAGCTCGCCGGCCGCGAGCCTGCGCCCGAGCCCGCCTACAACCTGCTGGTGCCGCGCTCGCACTGCCCGGCCTGCCGCACCCCGGTGCGCGCGCTGCACCTCATCCCCATCCTGGGCTGGCTGCTGGCGCGCGGCCGCTGCGCGGCCTGCGGCGCCGCGGTGTCGGCGCGCTACCCGGTGGTCGAGGCGCTCACCGCTCTGTCGTTCGCGCTCGCCGCGCTCAAGTTCGGCCTCGGCTGGCCGCTCGCGGGCGTGCTGCTGCTGCTCGCCTTCCTCGTCGCCCTCGCCGTCATCGACCTCGACACGCAGTTCCTGCCCGACCCGCTGACCCTGCCGCTGGTCTGGCTCGGCCTCGCCATGAGCCTTTTCTTTGGGCCGGACGGGCCCGGCGCGGGCGTCACGGGCGCAGGCGAGCTGCCGCCCGCCCTCCCCGACGCCGTGCTGGGCGCTATCGCGGGCTATCTCTCGCTCTGGACCGTGCACCACGCGTTCCGCCTCGTCACCGGCAAGGAGGGCATGGGCTACGGCGACTTCAAGCTGCTGGCCGCGCTCGGGGCCTGGCTCGGCTGGCAGGCGCTGCTGCCCATCGTGCTCGTCGCCTCGGTGGCCGGCGCGCTGGTCGGCGTCGCGCTGATGGTCGGTCGCGGCCACGGCCGCGACCACCCCATCCCCTTCGGCCCCTTCCTCGCCGTCGCCGGCTGGCTGGTGCTGATGTGGGGCGACGTGCTGCTGCCCGCCGTGCTGCGCGGCCACGGCGGCTGACCCGCGCCCATGGTGTTCCGCGTCGGCCTCACCGGCGGCATCGCGAGCGGCAAGTCGCGCGCCGCCGAGGTCTTCGCGCAGCTCGGCGTGCCGGTCCTCGACAGCGACGTCATCGCCCGCGAGGTCGTGGCCCCGGGCAGCGCCGGACTCGCCGCCATCGTGGCGCGCTTCGGCGATGCGATCCTGAACGCCGACGGCCAGCTCGACCGCCGCGCCTTGCGCGGGCGCGTGTTCGCCGACCCTGCGGCCCGGCGCGACCTCGAGGCCATCACCCATCCCCTGATACGACAGAAGATGGCCGACGATTCGGCCCGCGCGGGCGGCCCTTACCAGGTGCATGTGATCCCGTTGCTCG
>RFTM01000520.1 GCA_009923475.1 Gammaproteobacteria bacterium
CGGTAGTCCCACCAGCTGTATGCCGCCTCCGGCTGCTCGAAGCGCCGGAAGAGGTCGATGAGGCCGCCGTCGGTGAGGCGGCGCAGCGCGGCGCGCTCCTCGGGGCTGACATGCACGCCGCCGGCCCAGGCGGCAGGGTCGTGCACGTCGCGGTCTTCGGGTGCGATGTTGAAATCGCCGAGCACCACGAGGTCGTCGCGGCCGGCGAGCTCGCCCGTGAGCCATGCGGCGAGCGACTCGAGCCAGCGCAGCTTGTAGGCGAACTTGTCGCTGCCCGGCGCCTGGCCGTTCGGCACGTAGAGGTCGAGGACGGTGAGCCCCGCGGTCTCGACCGCGAGCACGCGCCGCTGCTCGTCCGGGAAACCCGGCATGTCGGTCGCGAGCACGCGCAGCGGTTCGCGCGACAGCACCGCCACGCCGTTGTAGGTGCGCTGGCCGGCGTAGGCGACCTGGTAGCCGAGCGCGGCGATCTCGGCGACCGGGAAGTCGGCGTCGGTGGTCTTGGTCTCCTGCAGCGCGACCACGTCGGGCTGCGCCGTGGCGAGCCACTCGGCGAGCTGCGGCAGGCGGACCCGCAGCGAGTTGACGTTCCAGGTGGCGATGCTCAGCGTGCCCATGCGCATAGGGTAATCGACCGCGCGCCGGTGCGCCCGCCCGAGGCGGTAAGATGACGCCATGACAGCCTCGACATACGACCTGGTGGTGATTGGCGGCGGCAGCGGCGGGCTCGCCTGCGCGCAGCGCGCCGCGGAATACGGCGCCAAGGTGGCCCTGGTGGAGTCCGCGCGGCTCGGCGGCACCTGCGTCAACGTCGGCTGCGTGCCCAAGAAGGTGATGTGGAACGCCGCGCAGATCGCGCATGCGGCCCATGACGCGCAGCACTACGGCTTCGACCTGACGCTCGGCGGACACGACTGGGCCGCGCTGCGCGCCGCGCGCGACGCCTACGTGCTGCGGCTCAACGGCATCTACGAGCGCAACCTCGCCAACAAGAAGGTCGAGCTGCTGCGCGGCCATGCGGTGTTCGCCGGGCCGAACGAGGTGCGCGTGGGCGACCGGCTGCTGGAGGCGCCGCAGGTCGTCATCGCCACGGGCGGGCGGCCGTCGCTGCCGCCCATCCCCGGGGCCGATCTCGGCATCACCTCGGACGGTTTCTTCGCGCTCGACGCGCGGCCCCGGCGCATCGCCATCGTCGGCAGCGGCTACATCGCCGTGGAGATCGCCGGCGTCTTCGCCGCGCTCGGCAGCGAGGTCACGATGGTGCTGCGCCGCGACCGGCTGCTGCGGCATTTCGAGGCCATGCTGGGCGACGGTCTGCGGCAGGTCATGCAGGACGACGGCGTGGGCTTCCTCGACCATGCGGCGCCCGCCGCGCTCGAGCGCGATGCCGACGGCACGCTGCGCCTGCTGCTGCAGGACGGTCGCGTCGCCGGGCCCTACGATGCCGTGCTGTGGGCCATCGGCCGCGA
>RFTM01000053.1 GCA_009923475.1 Gammaproteobacteria bacterium
ACTTCCTGCCGGACGTCTACGTGCCCTGCGACAGCTGCGGCGGCCGCCGCTACAACCGCGAGACGCTGCAGGTGCTGTACCGCGGCAAGAGCATCCACGACGTGCTCGAGATGACCGTGGAGGACGCGCTGCGCTTCTTCCAGGCGATCCCGGCGGTGCAGCCGAAGCTGCAGACGCTGCTCGATGTCGGCCTCGGCTACCTCAAGCTCGGCCAGAACGCGACCACGCTGTCGGGCGGCGAGGCGCAGCGCGTGAAGCTCGCGCGCGAGCTCTCGAAGCGCGCCACCGGCCGCACCCTCTACGTGCTCGACGAGCCGACCACCGGCCTGCACTTCCACGACGTGGCCCAGCTGCTCGGCGTGCTGCAGCGGCTGCGCGACGAGGGCAACACGGTGGTGGTGATCGAGCACAACCTCGACGTGATCAAGACCGCCGACTGGGTGATCGACCTCGGGCCCGAGGGCGGCGCGGGCGGCGGCCGCCTGATCGCAGCCGGCACGCCGGAGCAGGTCGCGCGCGAGCCGGCCTCGCACACGGGACGCTATCTCGCGCCGCTGCTCGCCCGCGAGGCGCCGCGCGCCAGGAAGCGCTGACGGACCTCGCCGTCCTGCAGGCGTTCGGAATGCCGTCCCGCGGTGTAGCGCGCGACGGCGGCGCGCCAGAACCGCACGACCGCGGCGTCTGACGCCAGCGCCGCGGTCTCCCACTCGCCGTCGTGCCGGTCGAGGATGAGCGGCACGGCGGCCCGGCCGATGCCGAGACCGCGCATGCCGCGCGCGATCCAGAGCTCCGACAGTCGGTGGAGGGCGGGGCCTGTCGCGGTGTGCGCACCATTGCGGCGGCGCTCGACGATCGCGAAGCCCACGGCCCCGTCGTCGCGCGCGATGACCAGCACCTCGGCGTCGGCGGCCGCGAGCCAGCGCAGCGCTTCCGCGCGCGCCATCGCCGGCGCCGCGGCCGCGGTGACCGCCGCCGCCGCCGCAGCGGCCTCGCGACCGATCTCGTCGACCCAGGCCGCATAGGCCTCGGTGAACCAATTGCGGTCGGCGCTGCTGTCGCGCGCCATGCGCAGCGTCACGCCCATCGCAGCCTCCGCGCGCCGCAGCGCGCGTTCAAAGATTTCAGGAGAAAAAAAGGCCCGGGGGTGTCGCCACCGGCCCGGGCCCTTTCTGGGACCTCGCGGTCCCGTCAAGAAGCGATCCCAGTCGGGATTACTTCTTGGCCTCCGTCGCCGGGGCGGCGGCAGCGGCGTCGGTCGCGGCCTTGGCAGCGTCCGTCGCGGCGCCTTCGGCAGCAGCCGGGGCGGCGGCCTCAGCGGCCGGAGCAGCGGCCTCAGCGGCCGGGGCGGCGGCCTCAGCGGCCGGAGCAGCAGCCTCGGCGGCCGGAGCAGCAGCCTCGGCCGGAGCCTCGGCGGGCTTCGAGCAGGCGGTCAGGGCGAACGCCGCAGCGAGGGCGGCGAGAGCGAGCTTCGTCTTCATTGTGGAATTACCCCAAAAAGTAGAGACAGTTGGTAATCAAACAACCTAGCTAGTTTGTCTGGCGACGTTAATCGCGGGCGAATCTTACAGGTTTTCCCGCCGTTTGTGAACGACCCGGGCGGCCCCGGCGCGGGGCGTCAGGGGCACGCAACACGGCACCATGGGCGCTCCCGGCACGCGGGCATGTCCTAAAATCCCCCCACCCAACGACCCGCCGCGACGGCGGCGCACCGCCGAGGACGAACCCATGCCCGACCACCCCCTTGCCCGCCTCTTCAGGGAACATCTGGAAGAGATCGGACGGCGCACGGCCCGCGCCCTGGAGGCGTCCGGGTTCGAGGGCTTGCTGCTGCACGCCGGCGACGCGCTGGGGGTGTTCCTGGACGACCAACAATACCCCTTCAAGGCCCACGCGCCCTTCCGGTGGTGGGCGCCGCTGCTCGACGCGCCCGGCTCCCTGGTCCACGTGCGGCCCGGTCACGCCCCGCGGCTCGTGTTCCGGATCGAGACCGACTTCTGGTACCAGCCGGCCGCCCTGCCGGAGGCCTGGTGGCCGCAGGCCTTCGAGGTGGTGGAGGCCCGTTCGCCGGAGGCGGTCCGCGCGGCGCTGCCCGCCAACCTCGGCCGTGCCGCCTGGATCGGCGACGATCGGCCGGACCTCGCCGGCTGGGGTCTGGCGGCGGTCAACCCGCCCGGGCTGCTGCGCCGTCTGGACTACCAGCGCGCCCGCAAGACGCCCTACGAGATCGCCTGCCTGCGCGAGGCCAACCGCATCGGAATGCAGGGTCACCGCGCCGCCGAAGCCTGCTTCCGTGCGGGCGGCAGCGAGTACGAGATCCACCAGGCCCTCGCCGCCGGCTGCGGCCAGCGGGAGCAGGAGCTGCCCTACAACGCCATCGTCGCCCTCGACGAGGCGGCCTCGGTGCTGCACTACCAGGTGCTGCGGCGCGGACGCCCGGCGGCGCCGCGCACCCTGTTGCTCGATGCCGGGGCGTCGTTCGCGGGCTATGGCAGCGACATCACCCGCACCCACGCCTTCGCGGACGGGGAGTTCAAGGCCCTCATCGGCCGCATGGACGAGGTGCAGCAAGGGCTCTGCGCCATGGTGCGCCCCGGCGTGGACTGGCGCGACATCCACCTCGCCGCGGTCGAGCGCATCGCCGGCGTGCTGCACGAGGTCGGCGTGATCCGCTGCAGCGCCGAGGAATCGCTCGCCAACGGCGTGGCGCGGCTCTTCTTCCCGCACGGCGTCGGGCACCTGCTCGGCCTGCAGGTGCACGACGTCGGGGGGTTCATGGCCGACGAGACCGGCGGCACGCTGCCGAAGCCGCCCCAGGACCCCGCGCTGCGCCTGACGCGCCGGCTCGAGCCCGGATTCGTGGTGACGATGGAGCCCGGACTCTATTTCATCGAGGCGCTGCTCGGGCCGGCGCGCGGCGGACCGCTCGCGCGGCACATCGATTGGGACCGGGTCGGCGTGCTGCAGCCCTACGGCGGCATCCGCATCGAGGATGACCTCGCGGTCACCGCCGAGGGCTGCGAGAACCTGACCCGCGGGGCTGTCGCCCCGCACTGAACGGGCGCCAGCCGCGCTGGCGTCAGCCCTTCTTCAGGAGGTCGCGGATCTCCTCGAGCAGGACCTCGTTGCGGGGCGGTGCCGGCGGTGCGGCGGGCGCGGGCGGCGCCTCGGGGCGCTTCAGGCGGTTGATCGCCTTGATGGCGACGAACAGCGCCAGCGCGATCACCGTGAAGTCGAAGATGGTCTGCAGGAACGCGCCCCACTTCAGCACCACCTCGGACCCGTCGGGCGCGGTGCCGAGCGACGTGCCGAGCTCGTTGAACGACACCCCGCCCACGGCCTTGCCGAGCAGCGGCATGACCACGTCGCCCACCAGCGACGAGACGATCTTGCCGAACGCGCCGCCGATCACGACGCCGACCGCGAGGTCGACGACGTTGCCGCGCATCGCGAACTCGCGGAATTCTTTGACAAAACTCATGGCGTACCCCCCTTTTTTCCATCCATCGGACATGCGCATGGGCCGATGCGGCCCCTGCCGACGGGGAGTTTAGCCGGGGCCCCGCGCGATGCCCCCCACCAAAGCCGCACATCCGGCCGCGCCCCAAAACAGAAGGCCGGCGTCCCTCGCGGGAACGCCGGCCCTCGGCCGATCGTCAGGAGGCCCGGATCGCCCGGGCCGTCGCTCAGGCCGCCGCCGCCTTGCGGGCGCGGGGCTTGGCTGCGGTCTTGGCCTTCGCCTTCGACTTCGCCTTGGTCTTGCCGGCCTCGGCCTCGCCCGCGGTGGCGGTGGCCGCAGGACCGTCGACCAGCTGCATCAGCGCCATCGGCGCCGAATCGCCGGGCCGCGGCATCATGTGCAGGATGCGGGTGTAGCCGCCGGCGCGGGCCTTGAAGCGCGGCCCCAGGTCGTCGAACAGCTTCTTGACCACGGCGGCGTCGCGCAGCCGCGCGAACGCGAGACGGCGACGCGCCTCGCTGTCCGTCTTGCCGAGGGTGATGAGCGGCTCGACCACGCGCCGCAGCTCCTTCGCCTTGGGCAGGGTGGTGCGGATGGTCTCATGGCGCAGCAGCGCCACGCTCAGGTTGCGCATCAGCGCGTGCCGATGCGGGGCGTTGCGCGACAGTTGTCGCCCGGAAAGTCTATGACGCATGTCTGAACCTCTTGGATCCCTGGCCGCGCAGCCCCCACGGGCCGCGCATCGCCGTCATCACATCAAGCCGGCGCGGTCCTCGTCGTGGCGCAGCCCGGCGGGCGGCCAACCGTCGAGGCGCATGCCGAGCATCAAACCGTGGCTCTGCAGCACTTCCTTGATCTCGGTGAGCGACTTCTTTCCGAGGTTGGGCGTGCGGAGCAGCTCCACCTCGGTGCGCTGCACCAGGTCGCCGATGTAGTGGATGTTCTCGGCCTTGAGGCAGTTCGCGCTGCGCACCGTGAGCTCGAGCTCGTCCACCGGACGCAGCAGGATGGGGTCGAACTGCGCCGACTCGGCCTTGCCGCCGGCCTCTTCCTCGCCCTGCAGGTCGACGAACACCGACAGCTGGTCCTTGAGGATGCTGCCGGCGCGGCGGATCGCCTCCTCGGCGTCGATGGTGCCGTTGGTCTCGATGTCGAGCACCAGCTTGTCGAGGTCGGTGCGCTGCTCGACGCGCGCGGCGTCGACCGAGTAGGTCACGCGGCGGATCGGGCTGAACGACGCGTCGAGCTGCAGCCGGCCGATCGGGCGCGACGCCTCCTCGAAGGCGATGCGCTGCGAGGCCGGACGGTAGCCGCGGCCGCGCTCGACGCGCAGCGTCATGTTGAGCTCGCCGGCCTTCGTGAGGTTGGCGATCACGAGCTCGGGGTTCACCACCTCGACGTCGTGGTCGGTCTGGATGTCGCCGGCGGTCACCGGGCCCGGACCCTTCTTGGAGAGGCGCAGCTCGGCGGAGTCGCGCGAGTGCATACGGATCGCCACCTGCTTGAGGTTCAGCAGGATGTCGACGACGTCCTCCTGCACGCCCTCGATGGAGGTGTACTCGTGGAGCACGCCCTCGATCTCGGCCTCGGTGATGGCCGCGCCCGGCATGGACGAGAGCAGCACGCGGCGCAGCGCGTTGCCGAGCGTGTGGCCGAAGCCGCGCTCGAACGGCTCGATGACGACGCGCGCCTGGCGCGGCGCGAGCGGGCTCACCTTCACCACGCGCGGCTTGAGGAATTCGCTGACGGATCCTTGCATGTTCGGTCCCTCGGTCTGACGGGTCAGACGATCACTTCGAGTAGAGTTCGACGACCAGGTTCTCGTTGATGTCGGGCAGGATGTCGTCCCGCGCCGGAACCTGCTTGAAGACGCCCTTCATCTCCTTGTCGTCCACCTGCACCCACTCGGGCAGGCCGACCTGCGAGGCGATCTGCATCGCGTTCTGGATGCGCAGCTGCTTGCGGGCCTTCTCGCGGATCTGGACGGTGTCGCCGGCGCGGACCTGGAAGGACGCGATGGTCACCACGTCGCCGTTGACCTCGACGCCCTTGTGGCTGACGAGCTGGCGCGCCTCGGAGCGGGTCGCGGCGAAGCCCATGCGGTACACGACGTTGTCGAGGCGGCACTCGAGCAGCTTGAGCAGGTTCTCGCCGGTCGAGCCCGGACGGCGCGCGGCCTCGGTGTAGTAGTTGGAGAACTGGCGCTCGAGCACGCCGTACATGCGGCGCAGCTTCTGCTTCTCGCGCAGCTGGCTGCCGTACTCCGACAGGCGGCTCTTGCGCTCGCCCTTGATGCCGCCCGGCGGCACCTGCAGCTTGCACTTGGACTCGAGCGGCTTGACGCCGCTCTTCAGGAAGAGGTCGGTGCCCTCGCGACGCGCGAGCTTGCACTTGGGACCAACGTAACGGGCCATGCGGTGTGTCCTCTTGGGGGCGGCGTCAGACGCGGCGCTTCTTGGGGGGGCGGCAGCCGTTGTGCGGGATCGGCGTGACGTCCGAGATGCTGGTGATCTTGAGGCCGCAGGCGTTGAGCGCGCGGACCGCCGACTCGCGGCCCGGGCCGGGGCCCGCGACGCGCACTTCCACATTGCGCAGGCCGTGCTCCTGCGCGGCGACGCCCGCCTTCTCGGCGGCCACCTGCGCGGCGAACGGCGTCGACTTGCGCGAGCCGCGGAAACCGCAGCCGCCCGAGGTCGCCCAGGACAGCGTGTTGCCCTGGCGGTCGGTGATCGTGATGATCGTGTTGTTGAAGGACGCGTGGACGTGCGCGATGCCGTCCAGCACGTTCTTGCGCGCCTTCTTCGGCTTCTTCGCGCCGCCGGCGCCCTGCTGCTTGTTGTCTGCCATATCCTGCCTGCTGCCTTATGCCTTGCCCGGGGGCGCGTTGAGCTTGACCGCCTGCTTGCGCGGACCCTTGCGCGTGCGCGCGTTGGTGCGCGTGCGCTGCCCGCGGACCGGCAGGCCCTTGCGGTGGCGCAGGCCACGGTAGGTGCCGAGGTCCATCAGGCGCTTGATGTTCATGGACACCTCGCGGCGCAGGTCGCCCTCGACGAGGCCCTTGGAGATCTGCGCGCGCAGCGCGTTGACCTCGGACTCCGTCAGGTCCTTGACCTTGGTGGTCGGGTCGACGCCCGCCGCCGCGCAGACGTTGCGCGCACGGGTGCGTCCCACGCCGTAGATGTGCGTGAGCCCGATGACCACGTGCTTGTTCATCGGGATGTTTATGCCGGCGATGCGTGCCATGTTGCCTTGCCCCGGAGCCGCCCAAAGGGGCGGCATTCTAATGGAAAAACGCTGATCCTCAACCCTGCCGCTGCTTGTGCCGCGGGTCCTTGCAGATGACGTAGACGACGCCGCGGCGCCGCACCACCTTGCAGTCCTTGCAGATCTTCTTCACGGATGGACGGACTTTCATGTCTTGCTTCCTTGGGTCACTGCGGGGCGCCGCCGCGGCCATACCCCATGAGGTTGGCCTGCTTCAGCAGCCCCGGATACTGGTGGGACATCAGGTGGGCCTGCAGCTGGGCCATGAAATCCATGGCCACCACCACCACGATCAGCAGCGAGGTGCCGCCGAACACGAACGGCACGCCGCCGCGCGAGACCATGATCTCGGGCAGCAGGCAGACGCCGGCCACGTAGATGGCGCCCCACAGCGTCAGCCGCGTGAGCACCTTGTCGATGTACTCGCCGGTCTGCTGGCCGGGGCGGATGCCCGGGATGAAGGCGCCCGACTTCTTCAGGTTCTCGGAGGTCTCGCGGGCGTTGAACACCAGCGCCGTGTAGAAGAAGCAGAAGAACACGATCAGCACCGTGTAGAGCACGAGGTGCAGCGGCTGGCCGTAGCCGAGCGTGGCGGCGAAGGTCTGCAGGCCCTCGGCGAACTTGCCCTGGCCGGTGCCGAAGAACTGCGCGATCGTCGCCGGCACGAGCAGCAGGCTCGAGGCGAAGATCGGCGGGATGACGCCGGCCATGTTGAGCTTGAACGGCAGGTGGCTGGTCTGGCCCGCGAGCACGCGGCGGCCGACCTGGCGCTTGGCGTAGTGCACCGCGATGCGGCGCTGCGCGCGCTCGACGTACACGCAGAGCGCGGTCACGCCGAGCACCAGCACCACGAGCACGATGGCGAACACGCCCGACATCTCGCCGGTGTTGACCTGCTCGACCGTGCGGCCGAGCGCGCCCGGCAGCCCCGCCACGATGCCGGCGAGGATGATCATGGAGATGCCGTTGCCGATGCCGCGCTCGGTGACCTGCTCGCCGAGCCACATCAGGAACATGGTGCCGGTGGTCATGGTGATGGTGGCGATGAACAGGAACGACCAGCCGGAGGCCGTCGCCATGCCGCCGTTCTGCAGCGCCACCGCCGCGCCCAGCGACTGGAACACCGCGAGGAACACGGTGCCGTAACGGGTGAGCTGGGTGAGCTTGCGCCGGCCGGCCTCGCCTTCCTTGCGCAGCTCCTCCCAGGGCGGGTACACCATCGAGACCATCTGCACGATGATCGAGGCGGAGATGTAGGGCATCACGCCCATCGCGAAGATGGACAGGCGCTCGAGCGCGCCGCCGGAGAACATGTTGGCGATGCCGAGCAGCGTGCCCGCGTTGCGCTCGAAGAAGCGGGCCACCTCGGCCGGGTCGATGCCGGGCACCGGGATGAACGAGCCGATGCGGTAGACGATCAGCGCGCCGATCAGGAACAGCAGGCGTGCGCGCACCTCGCCGAAGCGGGTGGCGTCCGCGAGGGTGGCTGCCGGATTTCCTGCGCCCGTGGCCAAAGTGCTCTCCCGGGTCCTCAGCCGTCGATGCGGCCGCCGGCCGCCTCGATGGCGGCCTTGGCGCCCTTGGTGGCGCCGACGCCCTTCAGCGTGACGGCGCGGGTGATGCTGCCCGACAGCACGACCTTGGCGACCTCGGCATGCGCCGGGACGACGTTCGCGGCCTTCAGGGAGGCGAGGTCGATCACGTCGCCCTGCACCTTGGCGAGCTCATCGAGGCGCACCTCGGCGCGGGTGGCCTTGATGGCCGAACGGAAGCCGACCTTCGGCATGCGGCGCTGCAGCGGCATCTGGCCGCCTTCGAAGCCGACCTTGTGGTAGCCGCCCTTGCGCGCGCGCTGGCCCTTGACGCCGCGGCCGCAGGTCTTGCCCTGGCCGGCGGAGGCGCCGCGACCGACGCGCAGCCGGGGACGCTTGGAACCCGGTGCCGGCTTGATGGTGTTGATGCGCATGTCTATCGACTCCTTGGATCAGGCTGCCGCGG
>RFTM01000521.1 GCA_009923475.1 Gammaproteobacteria bacterium
CTCTATCCACTGAGCTACGGGCGCATGGCTGCCGGACTCGGCAGCAGCGGAGCGCGAAGGATACTCGGTTTCCGAGCGTCCGTCACGGACACGCGTCGACCGCACTCGCGTTTCCCGTTACAATTCAAAGCTTTGATTTTCACCGCCAGGGCCGCCCCATGAGCGCAGACCACGACACCCCCATCAAGACCCCGAAGCAGCTGATCACGGTCATCGTGCTGTCCTTCATCGTGCCCATCCTCATCATCGTGCTGTTGGTGAAGTATGTGGGCGCGAGCAAGCGAACCGGCGCAGGCACTCAGTCCATGAGCGCTGATTCCATCGAAGCCCGCATCAAACCGGTGGCAGGCTTCGAGCTGATCGACGCCAGCGCCCCGCGCGCCCTCAAGTCGGGCGAGCAGGTCTACACCGCTCAGTGCGCCGCCTGCCATGCAGCCGGCGTTGCGGGCTCGCCCAAAACCGGGGACGCAGCCGCCTGGAAGCCCCGGCTCGATACCGGTCTTGAAGCCTTGGTGACGGCTGCACTGAAAGGCAAGGGCGCCATGCCTGCGCAAGGCGGGGGCGCAGCCTCCGACTTCGAAATCCTGCGTGCCGTGGTCCATATGGCCAACGCCTCGGGCGGCAGTCTTACCGAGCCAGAACCGCCCGCCGCCAAGTAGTCTGCGCGCCTCGCGGGCCTGCGGGTCCGTTCACGCGCCATCCGATCAGGCCGTCCGGCCGCCCGGCAAGCTTGAGCCTCGCCTCATTTTGACGTCCGCGCAGCGCCCAACAGGTCCTTGAGCGCACCGAGCCGTGCGCGCGCGGTTTCGTTGCTCACCGTTGCACGCGATCCCGACGCGCCGCTCGAGAGATCCATCTCCGCGATGAAACGGGACGGCTCCTGAGGCAGCGACAGCCGCGCCCGCGAACGCTCGCGGCACCAGCTGAGCGTAAGACTGCGCTCAGCCCGGGTGATTGCGACATACATCAGGCGGCGCTCCTCCTCGACCTCCTCGCCGCCCTCGCGGGCGCGCGAGTGCGGCAGGATGCCGTCCTCGCAGCCGATCACGGCGACCGACTCGAACTCGAGCCCCTTGGCGGCGTGCAGGGTCATCAGCGTCACCGCCCCGCTCTCCGGGTCGAAGGCGTCGGAATCGGCCACCAGCGCCACCGACTGCAGGAAGCCCTGCAGCGCGCGCAGGAGGGTCGGCGGCGCGCCGACCGGGTCCTCCGGGAGCTCGAAGTCGCCGGCGGCGTTGACCACCTCGTCGAGGTTGGCCCGGCGCTGGTCCATGTCGTCGCCGTCGGTGCCGTCGGCGAAGTCGCGCAGGCCGCTCTCGTCGAGCACCATCTCCACGAACGCCGCGAGCGCGCCGGGCTCGCCCTGCGCAAGCACGCCGCGCCAGCGCCGCACCGTGTCGCAGAACCCGTCGATCGCGCGCGCCGTGCGGTCGGCGACGCCGGCCTCGCGCGCCGCGCGC
>RFTM01000522.1 GCA_009923475.1 Gammaproteobacteria bacterium
GCACGCTGGCTCGACGGCATCGGCTGACGGCGGCCCGACGCGCGCCGCCTCCGCATGGATCCCCGGCTCGACGGCATCGGACTCACCTCGGCCCGCACCCGCGACCGGCTGGTCGAGCGCCTGCGGGCCCAAGGCATCCATGACGAGACGGTCCTGGCGCGCATCCGCGACGTGCCGCGCCACATCTTCATCGACGAGGCGCTCGCGAGCCGCGCCTACGAGGACACCGCGCTGCCGATCGGCTACGGCCAGACCATCTCGCAGCCCTATATCGTCGCGCGCATGACCGAGGCGATGCTCGAGCGCCGCTCGCCGCGCACGGTGCTCGAGGTGGGCACGGGTTGCGGTTACCAGACCGCGGTGCTCGCCGGGATCGTGCCCCGGCTCTTCACCATCGAGCGCATCGCACCCCTGCTCGCGCGCGCCAAGGAGAACCTGCGCGCGCTCGGTGTCGACAACGTGCGCTTCCGGCATGGCGACGGCTACGAGGGTTGGCGCGCCAACGGGCCCTACGACGGCATCCTGGTGGCCGCGGCGCCGCCGGAGGTGCCCGCGGAGCTGCTGTCGCAGCTTGCGCCCGGCGGCCGGCTGGTGATGCCCGTCGGACCGGAGGGCAGGCAGGTGTTGGTGCGCTACACGCGCCGCGAGACCGGCTGCGTGCGCGAGGAGCTCGGCCCGGTGTCCTTCGTGCCGCTGCTCGCGGGCGTGGTCGGCCCGGCAGGGCGTTAGGCGGGCGGCTGCGGGAACAGCAGCGCGACCACGCGCCGGCCGTCCGCGGCCAAGAGGTTGAAGGTGCGGCAGGCGGGACCGAGCGCCATCACTTCAAGCCCGATGCGGCGCTCGAGGAACGCGTGGCGCTGTGCCGCCGGCAGGAACGACTGGCCGCCGGCCCAACCGATGACCACCACTTCGGGCCGCGCCTCGAACAGCGGCGCGAGCTCGTCGGCGGCGAGCATCTGCGGGTGCGCGGCCGCGAGCGGCGTGATGGCGCCCTGCGCATCGAGCGCGAAGGCGGTCCGCAGCCGCTGCTCACCGACGCGGATCTCGCCGTCCGCGTAGCTCCTGATCTGCGCCGTAGAAGGCGTCCCCGCAACGAGTCCCATGCTTCGGTACGATACGCGATGTGCGCGACCTCGTGCTCGTCCTGCCCGACCTCTTCCTCGCCGATTCCGACGCCCTTGACCGGGCGCGTGCGGACGGTCTCACGCGCCTGCGTTTCGCGCAGGCGACGCCGCTGCGCGGCGGGTGGCGCGGCATGCTCGCGCGCGGGCTGGGCCGGGCCGACCTGATGGTGGTCGATCCCGCCGACGTCGTGGCCGCCGCGCTCGGGCCGCCTCCCGGGGTGCCGCCGGACGGACCGCGCGATCCCTGGCTGGTCGCGCCGCTGCACCTGATGGCGGGACTCAAGACCGTGCATCTCGCGGCGGACGGTGTGCTGCGGCTGCCGCCCGGGGAGGCCG
>RFTM01000523.1 GCA_009923475.1 Gammaproteobacteria bacterium
CGCTTCCCCTCCAAGGACGCGGCCTGGGGTTTCTGGAAGTCGGCCGAGTATGAGGCCGCCAAGCAGCTGCGCGCGGGCAAGGGGAGCTTCTTCGTCACCGTCCTCGAAGGGATACCGGGCACATGAGATATTTCGGCGCCATCCTCGAACAGCGTCTTTCACGGCGTGACGTCCTCGCCGCCGGCAGCGCCGCGGCGGTCGCGGGCCTCGTGGCCGCGCCGGCGACGGCGGCCATCGGCCGTGCGGGCGGCGCCGGACCGCGGGCGCTCGATGCGATCACGCCCTCGCGCGAGGACGCCGTGCGCCTGTCGCCCGGCCTGCGCCATCAGGTGCTGATCGGCCGTGGCGATCCGTTGTGGCCCGACGATGCGGGTCTGCCGCCATCGGCGCTGCGCGACCTCGCCTGGCTAGACGCCGATGCCGCCGCGAAGCAGACCCGTCGGTTCGGCGAATGCAACGACGCGCTGGCCTTCTTCCCCGCCGATGCCACGAACGCCCGCGGGCTGCTCTGCGTCAACCACGAGTACGTGCAGGCCGAGCTCGTGTTCGCGGGTCTCGCCGTCGGCGGTCTGGGGCGGCTGCGCGAACGCGACGCGTTCATCGCCGCGCATCCGCAGGCCGTGGCATGGATGCAGGCCGCGCACGGCGTGAGCGTGCTGCATCTCGAGCACGGGATGCGCGGCTGGAGCGTGCGTCGCGGCGGTCCGAAGACGCGGCGCATCACGGCCGACACCCCGATGGAGATCTCGGGGCCGGCGCGCGGCGACGCGCTGCTTCGCACCGACGCCGACCCGTCGGGCACCCGCGTGCGCGGCACCTTCGCCAACTGCGCCGGCGGCAAGACGCCCTGGGGCACCTACCTGTCGGGCGAAGAGAACTGGGCGGGCTACTTCCGCAGCCAGGCCCAACCCAGTGAACACGAACGCCGCTGGGGCCTACGACCCAGCGGTGGGTGGAACAAGTGGCCTGAGCACGATGAACGCTTCCATGCCGCCCTGCACCCCAATGAGCCCAATCGATTTGGCTGGATCGTCGAACTCGATCCCATGGACCCCACCAGCACGCCCATCAAGCGCACCGCGCTCGGACGCGCCGCGCATGAGGGTGCCTGGGTGGCCACCACGCGTGAAGGCCGGGCGGTGGTGTATTCCGGCGAAGACGCCCGCTTCGAGTACATCTACAAATTCGTCAGCCGAGACCGCATCCAACCTGCCGGCCGTGGCCTCACCGCCGCGCAGGCCAACCGCGACTTGTTGGACCATGGCACGCTGTATGTGGCGCGCTTTGATGCCGATGGCACCGGCCGCTGGTTGCCGCTGCTGCACGGTCAAGGTCCGCTGAACGCCGCCAACGGTTTTGCCGACCAGGGAGAGGTGGTCATCAAGGCGCGCCAGGCCAGCGACCTGCTGGGCGCCACCAAGATGGACCGTCCGGAATGGCTGGCCATCGACGA
>RFTM01000524.1 GCA_009923475.1 Gammaproteobacteria bacterium
CGCGTTCCGGCAGGTCGCCAAGGGACTGCAGCCGAGCGTGGTGAGCATCCGCACGGTGGAAGCCGGCGGCGGTCCGGCACTCGCGCGCGGACCCATGCGCTTCCGCATGGGTCCGGGTGGCCTGCAGCCCGAGGGGCCGGTTTCGCAGCGCGAAGGTCAGGGCACGGGCTTCGTGCTCCGCGAGGACGGGACGATCCTGACCAACAACCATGTGATCCGCGGCGCCTCGCAGATCGTGGTGCGCCTGAGCGACGGACGCGAGTTCCCCGCCACCGTGCTTGGTGGTGATCCGGAGACCGACGTCGCCGTGCTTCGCATCGACGCGAAGGGTCTCACCCCCGTGCGCGTGATCGAGAGCAGCGAAGTGGAGGTCGGCGACTGGGTGCTCGCGCTCCCGCTCACCGAAGACGGCCGGCTCGTGATGGTGAGACAGTATCGGTTCGGCACGCGCGACCTTTCGACGGAAGCGCCGGGCGGCATCATCGAGCGCGGCGAGGATCCCCTGCTCGCCGCCGTGCGCGAGACCGAGGAGGAAACCGGCTTCGCCGGCGGCCGCGCGAGCCTGCTCGGCACCTGCGCGCCGAACCCCGCGATCCAGGCGAACCGCTGCCATTTCGTGCTGCTGGAAGGCGTGCGCCCCACGGGCCGGCGCGCCCCGGACGAACATGAGGAGCTCCAGGTGCTCGCCGTCAGCCCCAAGGCCGCGCTCGCCCAGGCGCTCGCCAATCCCGCGCAGCATTCGCTCGCCCTGCTCGCGCTCTACCGTCTTCGTGACGTGAGGCCCGACCTCTTCTCATGACCACTCCCACCCGCATCAAGAACAAGGGCCGCGAGGCCGATCCCGTCCTCGTCGTCGGCTCCGTCGCGTACGACAGCATCGTCACGCCGCACGACAAGGGCGAACGGATCCTCGGCGGCAGCGCCTCGTACGCGTGCCTCGCCGCGAGCTACTTCGCGCCGCCCCGCATCGTGGGCGTCGTGGGCCATGACTTCCGCGACCGCGACCGCAAGAAGCTCGCGAAGCGCGGCATCGAGCCAGTTGACCCAGTTCGCGAAGGGCACGCCGCGCAGGCGCAGGTCGATGAGCGACTCGGTGGCCTGAATCTGCTGCAGGCCCGGTCGCAGTCCGGCTGCCTCAAGTGATTGCTCGAGCCGGACCCGTACCGATTGAAGCGACGGGCGCGGCGACGCAGCAGCCGCCGAGCTGAGGCGGCGCGCCTCGGCCACCATCAGATCGGCCTCGGCGACTTGCGCGCGCAGAGCGGGTAGTCGCGCCTGCACCGCTTCACGCCCCTGCCACGCGGGCTCGATCAGGATCAGATAGACCACTGCGCAGGCTGCAGCCACCAGCGCGCCCACCAGCAGCCGACGTTCCCTGGAGGAAAGCTGCCGCCACCGCTGAAGCAGATGTTCCATCGCCGGGCGCCCTCAGCGAAGCAC
>RFTM01000525.1 GCA_009923475.1 Gammaproteobacteria bacterium
GTCCACGTGTAGGGCGGCACGCCGAAGTCGATCGTCGCGCGCAGTTCCGCATACGCCTCAAGCTCTCGCGGAGAAAACTCTGCCCACTGGCGCGCCTCGATGCGCATCGGCATCGGCCCGACGGTCGTTGCCGAGTCGGTCATCGCTTGGAGGGCCACCGACCGGAGGCAACGAGTTCGTCAAGCATGCCGGTGGCGCGCAACTGCGCCTCGATTTCGGCCGGCGACTGACGCGTCACTGGCCAGTCGGTCGCGTCTGCCGCCGCCGCGAGGACCCACGCCGCCACCATCGACGCCGACTGCAAGCCCTTCGGGTTCGCCTTGTCGAAGGTATCGGCCACCGTGTGGCCCCACCCGCGCCCGACGAGGCCCTGCGCGGCGGCGGTCGTCTCGGACGTGCCGACGTTTGCCGACGGCACGCCGGCCATGGCGAACGAGAAGTGGTCGGACGACGACGTGAAGCGGTCCTGCACCTCCAGGCGGTAGGCGTGGCGCGCCGACAGGTGCTTGAACCACGGCACGAGATCGGCGATGCCCGAGACGATGATCGACTCCGATCCGGCGGCGCCGCGTCCGGTGGTGTCGAGGTTGAGCATCAGACGGATCTGGTCGAGGGCGTCGCGGTGCCGTTCGACGTACTCGTACGACCCAAGCAGGCCGATCTCCTCGGCGCCGAAGAGGACGAAGCGCACCGTGCGGGCGAGGCCACGGCCCCGCGCGCGGGTGACTTCGGCGAGGATGCGGGCCGCCTCGGCGATGACGACGACGCCGGCGCCATTGTCGAGGGCGCCCGGCGCGATGTCGTGGCTATCGAGATGGCCACCGGCAAGCACCACCTCGTCGCGGTATGGGCTACTGGGGTCCGCCGGCAACTCGGCCACCACGTTGCTGCTTTCGACCTGCGGGAAGGTCGCATCGACGTGCAGGCGCAGATGCACCGGCCCGCGGTCGAGGAGGCGCAACAAGTACGCACCGGTTTCAAAGCCGAGCGAGAGGCCGGGGATCGGCGCGGGGTGCGACCCGCCGCCCTCAAGGCCTCCCGTGACCGGTAGGTCGCCCGGGTTCTGGTTGACGTAGAGGAAGCCCGCGGCGCCGGCGTGCACCGCACGCATGTACTTGTCGCGCCGGTGGCTTGACGGCTTGCCGCCGCGCCCGGCCGACTCGGCGGCGCAGAGGACGATCGTGCCGCGCAACGCCCCCTCGGCGGCGCCGGCCGCGGCGTAGGCGTCGGCCTCACCGTCGCCGACCGACCGTACCTCGGCGACCCACTCACCGGCCGGGCAGTACGGCAGGGCGAGGCCCCGGACGGTCGTGGCGACCGGTTCCAGGACGTCGATGCGATCACTCCCGCGGACCCACCCGAGGTAGCCGAACCGCTCAAGGTGGACCTCGGTGAGGCCGGCGTCGCGGAAGCGTTCGGCCATAAAGTCGGCGGCGGCGG
>RFTM01000526.1 GCA_009923475.1 Gammaproteobacteria bacterium
GGGTTCGTCGAGCAGCAGCAGGGTGGGCTCGAGGACGAGGCTGCGGGCGATGGCGACGCGCTGCCGCTGGCCGCCCGAGAGTTCGTCGGTGCGCTTGCGTGCGGCGCCCGGCAAGCCGACCCGTTCGAGCATGGCGGCGGCCTTGGCTTCGCGCTCGGCGCGGCCCACGCCGCGCCTCGCGAGGCCGTAGGCCACGTTCTCGCCCACGCTCATCATCGGGAACAGGGCCAGCTGCTGGAAGACCATGTTGACCGGGCGGCGGTTGGGCGCCACGCCTTGCATGGTGCGGCCGCCGATCTCGATGTCGCCGCCGTCGGGCTCGATGAAGCCCGCGATCATGCGCAGCAGGGTCGTCTTGCCGCAGCCCGACGGGCCGAGGATGGAGAAGAAGCTGCCGCGCCTGACGCCGAAGGAGAGCGCGTCGACCGCCGTGTGCGCGCCGAAGCGCTTGAGGACCGACTTCGCCTCGAGGTCGAACGCGGGGCTCACGCTGCTCACGGCCATCGGACGGCCTTTACTGTGCGGCCTTGATGCGGTCGAGCACGCGGCCCTCGATCTCCTCGAGGCCGGGCGGGATGGCCGGGTACCAGCGCACGTCCTTGAAGCCGCCCGGGAAGCTCTCGGCGAACTGCGCGCGCAGCTTGGGGTCGGTGAGCTTGTCGGCGCCCTGCGCCGCCGAGAAGTTGCCGATGTGCTGCGCGATGCGCGCCGCGATCTCGGGGCGCAGCGTGAAGTTGATCCAGGCGTAGGCCGCCGCTTCGTTCTTGCCGCGCGCGGGCAGCGTGTAGGTGTCGAGCCAGCCGAGCGCCCCCGACTTCGGCGCGAGGAACCTGATCGCCGGGTTCTCGCGGTTGAGCTTCCAGCCGCCGGAGTCCCACATCATCGCCGCATGCAGTTCGCCCGAGCGCATGCCGTTGAGCAGCTGGTCGCGGTTGTCGAAGAAGAAGCGGAAGTTCGCCTTGCAGGCGATGAGCTTCGCGCCCACCTGGTCCATCAGCGCCGAGTAGGCCTTGGTGTCGCCGTAGAGCGCGAAGGGGTCCTTGCCCATGGCGAAGGCGAAAGCCATCAGCGTCGGACGGCGCAGCCGCACCGAGGTGCGGCCCTTGAGGTCGGCACGGCAGAGGTCGAGGTAGTCGGCGACCTTGGTGCGCTGGGTGTTGACCACCAGGCCTTCGGCGCCCCAGACATAGGGCAGGGCGTAGAGCTTGCCGCCGACGGTGGCGTTGCGGCGCACGGTGGCGAGCAGGTCCGGCTGGATGCGCTCGACGCGCACCTTGCTGAGGTCGATCGGCTTGTAGATGCCGAACTCCTGCTGGGGACCCAGGATGCGGTCCTGTGAGGGCTGTGCGAGGTCGAAACCGGCGCCGCGGGTGGCGCGCAGCTTCGAGATCATCTCCTCGTTGTTGGAGAGCGTGACCTCGACCTTGATGCCGGTCTC
>RFTM01000527.1 GCA_009923475.1 Gammaproteobacteria bacterium
CCGCCAACTGCACCAAATCTGCGGCCGGAATGCAACCGGAAGGCGCACGGAGCGCGTTGCGGCAGGCCTCAAGAAGCCTTTTTGCGCAGCAGGAACTGGTGGTTGCGCAACTTGATGGTGTCGGCGACGCCTGTCACGCGGAATTCATCGACCGCCCGGGTGACTCCGTGGTCCCAGATGCCGCGCCGGTCGTAGTCGTCGCCCGCGATGTATCCGCCCGGCTTTAGCTTGGGGAAGAAGGCCGCGAGGTCGCGCTTCACGTCGTCGTAGAAGTGGCTGGCATCGACGTACATCCAGTCGAAGTGCGCGTCCGGGAAGAGGGGCGCGGCGTCGTGCGAGAGCATGCGGTGCAGCACCACTCGCCCGGAGGCGATCTCGCGCGCGAACCGCGTGGTGACCTGCTGGTACTGCGCCTGCAGCGCCTCGCTCGCGGCCTTGGCGTCCTTGAAGTCCTGCGTCGGGCCGTCGTAGAGCGTGCCGTCGTCCTTGGTGAACCAGGGGTCGACGAGGTGCAGCTCGCGCGGCTCGTTCATGGCGAGGATGCGCTCCGAGAAATCGCCGTCGAACACGCCGACCTCGATCACCACGCCGCCCTTCGGCAGGTGGTCGAAGAGGAAATCGCGGCTCGCGGCGCGGCGCGCGCGCTTCGAGAAGAGCCGTTGGTACCAGTGTCTTCCGGGCAGTCCCGGCGCGGGGCGATACATGGCAACATCATAGCCCATGGACCACGGGGCGGGCGGCGAAGGGACGGTCGACGAGGGACGCACGGCGCCGCGCGCGCTGTTCGTGCCGGTGAGCGGCCCGTCGGGCATGGGCGAGTTCGCGCGGGCGCGCGGTCTGGCCGATGCCTTGAAGGCCCGTTGGCCGGAGGTCGAGACGCATTTCCTCGTGCACCGCGACGCGCCCTACGCGCGCGGTTTCCACCACCCGCTGACGCTGCTGCCCGCATCGCCGACGCTCTGCGACGCCGAGGTCGTGGGTGCCATCCGCGCCTTCCGCCCGGGCGTCGTGGTGTTCGACAACGCGGGGCGCACCGCGGCGCTGAAGGCGGCGCGCGTCGCCGGCGCGCGTGCGGTGTACGTCAGTTCGCGCGGCCGTCAGCGTTACAAGGCGTTCCGCCTGCGCTGGATGCGCCTGCTCGACGACCACTGGATCTCCTATCCGGCGCCGATCGCCGGGCCGCTGACGCCGCTCGAGCGCCTCAAGCTGCGCCTGATGGGACGGCCCGAGCTGCGCTTCCTTGATGCCGCCATCGCACCGCCGGACGCGGCGGCGGCCGATGCGCTGCTCGCGGGCGCCGCGCCGCCTGACGTCATCATCGTGCCAGGCGGCGGCAGCCAGTTCCACGACTCGGCCATGACGCCGGCGCGCTTCGCGCGCTGGGGCGAGGCGCTCGCGGCGCGCGGTCACCAGGTCGCCTTCGTCGCCGGTC
>RFTM01000528.1 GCA_009923475.1 Gammaproteobacteria bacterium
ATCGACACCCCACCCGTCACCACCCGCCAATGATCCCGGAGCATCCATGAACGAGCCCACCAATCCGGCGGCCTGCGCGGCAGGATCGGTCGCAGCGGGATCGGCGGTGAGGCGGTCGAAGGACGCGAGGTCGGCGGCCGCCGGATTGGTGGGCTCGTTCATGGATGCTCCGGGATCATTGGCGGGTGGTGACGGGTGGGGTGTCGATGGAGCGGCCGCGCAGCAGCCTCTCCTCGACCTTCACGGACTGCTGGCCGCGGGACACGCCGAACTGGCCGCGCAGCACCGGTACGTCCTCGGCATAGACCGTGACGCGGCCGGTGAAATCGCAGGGGATGATGTCGCCCGGGCGGAAGTCGAGCAGCTCCGACAGCCGTACCTGCGCGCGGCCCACCACCGTGGTGAGCTCGACCTCGGCGTCCGCGATCTCCTCGCGCAGGCTGACCGCCCAACGCTCGGCGTCCTGGGGACGCTGCTCCTGTACGCTCGCGCCGAGAACCTCGCGCAAGGGCTCGACCGTCGCGAACGGCATCACCACCTGCAGCGAGTCGTTGTTGCCGTCGATGTCGACCTCGAAATCGGCGACCAGCAGCGCCTCGTTGGCCGGAAGCACGTTGGCGAACTGCGGATTGCACTCGCTCGCCACGCAGTCGATGCGCATCGGGTGCACCTTCGACCAGGCCGACGCGAGATCGTTGCAGGCCGAGTCCCTCAGCATCGCGACGAGGCGTTCCTCGACGGCGGTGAATTCGCGGCCCTCGATGCGCGCCTTGCGCCCCTTGCCGCCGAAGAAGTTCTCCACCACCGCGCTGACCAGACCCGGCGGAAGCACCAGCAGCGCGAGCCCGTGCAAGGGCGCGAGGCCCAGCACGTTGATGCTGCTCGGCATCGGCAGCGTCGCGAGGTAATCGGCGAAGCGCATCGTCCGCGAGGTCTTGACGGTGAGGCCCACGGGCCTGCGCAGGATCGTGCCGAGGCTCGTCCGGTACAACGGCCCGAAACGCTGATGGATGATCTCGAGCGTCGGGAGGCGGCCGCGCACGACGCGCGCCTCGTGGCCGAGCTCGTAGCGGCGTGCTTCGCCGCGGGACATTGCGCCCCCCGTGCTCACCCGGCCTTCGTTCATGCCGTTTAGCAGGGCGTCGACCTCTTCCTGGTTCAGGACCGGTTCGCTCGCCATGGACCGCCCCTCACGGCATCACGAAGCTGGCGAACAGCACCGAGTGCACGGACTCGGGCTTCCCTCCCAGCGACTTGACGATGCGGCGTACCGTCGCCCACGACTCGGCACGCAAGCGGTCCTTGCCCTCGCGGGTGCCGAGCGCCGTCGCGTCCTGCTGCCCGTAGAGCATCAGCAGGTCGTTGCGCGGCAGGGGCTCGTTCGCCTTCATGAGCTCGGTCGTCTCCGCCGAGCGGCTCGCGACCC
>RFTM01000529.1 GCA_009923475.1 Gammaproteobacteria bacterium
GACGACGCCGCTGCCGCGCAGATCGCCGGACGCGCGCGCGGCACGCCGCGCATCGCCAACCGACTGCTGCGGCGGGTGCGCGACTACGCGCAGGTGCGCGGCGACGGCGCCATAGACGCCGCGCTCGCGATGGCCGCGCTCGACCTGCTCGATGTCGATCCTGCGGGCTTCGACGCCCTCGACCGGCGGTTGCTGTCCCTCATCATCCAGCGTTTCGATGGCGGGCCGGTCGGCATCGACAGCCTCGCCGCGGCGATCGGCGAGGAGCGCGGCACGCTGGAGGATGTCATCGAGCCTTTCCTCATCCAGCAGGGCTACCTCGCGCGCACCGCGCGCGGCCGCGTGGCCACGCGCAGCGCGTGGCTGCACCTCGGGCTCACGCCGCCGGCGCGCAGCGGCGAGACCTTGCCGCTCGAAGGTCTCGGCGGCGAGGGCGGCGGTCCCGGGGGACAGCGGTGAGCGCGGCGGCGGGCGACGCGCCCTTCAGCTGGCCGGCGAGGGTGTATTGGGAGGACACGGACGCCGGCGGCGTCGTGTACTATGCCAACTACCTTCGTTTCCTCGAGCGGGCGCGCACCGAATGGCTGCGGGCGCGCGGCGTGATGCAGCAGCAGCTCGCCACCGAGCGCGGCGTGCAGTTCATGGTGCTGCGCGTTGAGGCCGACTATCGCGCCGCCGCCCGGCTCGATGACCGGCTCGCGATCACGGTCGAGATGCGACCGGACACCCGCACCACGGCCGTCTTCCTGCAGCGCGTGTGGCGCGAACCGGCGGCCGCCGACGGTGCCCGGGAACTCCTGGTCGAGGCGGTGGTCAGGGTGGTGTGCGTCGATGCCAAGACGCTGCGTCCGCGTCGCATCGGGGAGTATCTCGCGTGAACGACCTGTCGCTGCTGCGCTTGATCGCCGAGGCCACGCTGGTCGTGCAGCTCGTGATGCTGCTGCTGCTCGCCGCGTCGGTGTACGCCTGGGTGATCGTGTTCCGCAAGCGCGCCGTGCTGCGCGAAGCCAAGGCAACGCTGGCCCGCTTCAGGCGCGAGTCGACCGCGGATGACGACCTCGCCAAGCTCTACCGCGCCATCGAGTCGCGCGGCGAGGCGGGCGGCATCGAGGCCATCTTCCAGGCCGGTCTGCGCGAGTTCGCGCGCCTGCGGCAGCAAGGTGAAGAGGCGCCCGACATGCTGCTCGACGGCGCGCGCCGCGCCATGAAGGCGCAGCAGATCAAGGAAGTCGAGCACCTCGAGCAGAACCTCTCGATGCTCGCGACCGTCGGCTCCACCAGCCCCTATGTCGGCCTCTTCGGCACGGTGTGGGGCATCATGCACGCGTTCGTCGGCCTCGGGTCCGTGCAGCAGGCCACGCTCGCGACCGTGGCGCCCGGCATCGCCGAGGCCCTGGTCGCGACCGCGATGGGACTGCTTGCGG
>RFTM01000530.1 GCA_009923475.1 Gammaproteobacteria bacterium
GAAGCCGCGCACGCTGCGGTCGCCGCCGGCGAAGAAGCGCTCGGTGCCGGGCAGCTGCTCGGTGGCCGAGACCCAGGTCGCGCCGAGCTGGCCGCGCAGGAAGGCGTGCCACTTCGGCGCGAGGTCGAACACGCGCTCGGCCTCGAGCCGCAACTGGATGAAATCGTCGGCCGCGCCGAGCGCGGTGCTCGAGCCGCGCAGCTCGGCGAACAGGCCGCGCGAGAACAGCGCCTCGCCGAGGTAACCGCGCGGCACCGAGGCGTAGCTGAGGGACGGGATGATGAGCCGGTTCGATTCGCTGGACTCGGGCTGGGTGGCGGTCGCCGCCGTGACCGTCGTCACCTGCGAGAACGACACCGAGGCCACGCGTTGCCAGTTGCCGAGCACCTGCGTGACCGACGGCTGGAAACGCGTGGTGCGCGTCTCGAGGTCGCCGCGGTCCTCGCGGCCGTAGCGCGCCTCGAGCGAGACCTTCTCCAGCGCCGGATCGCCGATCGGGATCACGTAGCGCCCCTCGACCGACTGCTGGACCTGCGCGGCCTTGATCTCGACGCGCGAACGGTGGCCGCGGTCGTTGAGCCGCCGGTTCTCCCAGGTGAGCGTGCCGCGCCACTTGGTGTCGGTCGCGTAGCCGACGCCGGTCGAGTAGCGGTTGCGGCGGTTCGGTTCGGCGCGGATGTCGACCGGGATCAGCAGGCGTTCGCGGTCGGGCTCGCCCGCCACCACCTCGACCGTCGAGAAGTACTGGCTGTCGTCGAGCGCGAACTGCGTGCGCAGCAGCTGCGAGGCGTCGTAGGGCTCGGACTCGCGGTAGCGCAGGTAGCGGCGCAGGAACCCGTCCTCCAGCGACTCCTGGCGGATGCTGGTGGCGCCGAAGGCGTAGCGCGGGCCGGTCTCGAGCGCGAGCTGGATGCGTGCGCTGTGGCTCGCGATGTCCACCAGCATCTCGCTCGCCGTGAACTTCGCCTCGGCGTAGCCGAGCGTCGCGGCGAGACGGCGCATCTCGGCCTTCACGCCGTCGTAGGTCGCGTGGTCGAGCCGGTCGCCGCGCCGCAGCGCGGGCTTGTCGAGCAGGGCGCGGAACGCCGGGTGCTCCGCGCCCGGCCCCGTCACCGCCACCGCCACGTCGTCGATGACCACCGGCGGGCCCGGGTCGATGGCGATGCGCGCGCGCCAATCGCCGGGTCCCGTGCGCGTCACCTCGGTGCGGATGGTCGGCTCGTAGTAGCCGAAGGGGCGCAGCGCCGCGGCGGTCTCGCGCTCCGCGCGCTCCTGCAGGCGCGCGAGCA
Source organism: Gammaproteobacteria bacterium (assembly GCA_009923475.1). Lineage (GTDB taxonomy): Bacteria > Pseudomonadota > Gammaproteobacteria > Steroidobacterales > Steroidobacteraceae > UBA964. Next base: position 1,290 of record RFTM01000530.1, read on the forward strand.
GCGCCTCGTCGAAATCGTCGCGGGTGCGGTAGCGCTCGAAACTGAGGTACACGAGCACGTTGCGCCGGATGTCCTCCGGCACCCCCGTCACCTGGATGTCGACGTCCGCGCGCGCCACGGGCACGGCCG
>RFTM01000054.1 GCA_009923475.1 Gammaproteobacteria bacterium
CGCTGCAGGTTGCAGTTGATGACGAACACGAGGTTGTCGAGCTTCTCGCGCACCGGCATGGTGAGCGCGCCCATCGACTCGGGCTCGTCCATCTCGCCGTCGCCGAGGAAGGCCCAGACCTTGCGGTCGGACGGCGGGACGATGCCGCGGTGCTCCAGATATCTTTGGAAGCGCGCCTGGAAGATGGCCTGCATCGGCCCGAGGCCCATCGAGACCGTCGGGAACTGCCAGAAATCCGGCATCAGCCAGGGATGCGGATAGGACGACAGCCCGTCGCCCGCGACCTCCTGCCGGAAATGTCGCAGCTGGTCCTCGGTGAGGCGGCCCTCGAGGTAGGCGCGCGCGTAGATGCCGGGCGAGGCATGGCCCTGCACGAACACCATGTCGCCGGGATGCGCGTCGGTGGCGGCCCGCCAGAAATGGTTGAAGCCCACCTCGTAAAGCGTAGCCGCGGACGCGTAGCTGGCGATGTGGCCGCCGTACTCGGAGGAGATGCGGTTCGCCTGCACCACCATCGCCATGGCGTTCCAGCGGATGTAGGCCTCGATGCGGCGCTCGAGCTCGCGGTTGCCGGGGTAGTCGGGCTGTTGGCCGGTGGAGATGCTGTTGAGATAGGCCGTGTTCGGCTTGAACGGCAGGTACGCGCCGGCGCGGCGGGTGTGGTCGATCAGCCGCTCGAGCAGGAAGTGGGCGCGCTCGGGGCCGTGGGTCTTGAGCACCGAGTCGATGGATTCCAGCCACTCTCGGGTCTCGCCCGGATCGAGGTCTTGGCCCTGCGTGTCGGACATGCGGTTACGGCTGCCTGCCTGTGAAAAACCGTATGTTAACTTGTCTCGCCTCCGGGGTCAGCGTGCCGCGCTGTGTTAGCATGATGGACCTCACGCTCTGGCGCTCCCCGACGTCATGTCCGACCTGCTCACCCTGCGCCGCCCCGACGATTGGCACCTGCACCTGCGCGACGGCGCGGCGCTCGCGGCCGTGCTGCCGCACACGGCGCGCCAGTTCGCGCGCGCGATCGTGATGCCGAACCTCAAGCCGCCGGTCACGACCACGCGGCTCGCGGGCGAGTACCGCGACCGCATCCTCGCCGCGCGTCCCGCCGGGTCGGATTTCCAGCCGCTGATGACGCTCTACCTGACCGACAACACGCCGCCGTCCGAGGTGGACACGGCGGCGGCGAGCGGTTTCGTCGCCGGCTTCAAGATGTACCCTGCCGGGGCCACCACCAACTCCGATTCGGGCGTCACCGACCTGCGCCGCACGGATGCCGTGCTCGCGCGCATGGCGGAGCTCGGCGTCGTGCTGCAGGTCCACGGCGAGGTGACGCACGACCATGTCGACGTCTTCGACCGCGAACAGCGCTTCATCGACGACATCCTCGGCCCGCTCGTCGAGCGCCACCCGCGGCTGCGCGTGGTGTTCGAGCACATCACGACGAGCGCGGCGGCCGACTTCGTGCGCGGCGCCCGTGATGGCATCGCCGCGACGATCACGCCGCAGCACCTCCTGCACAACCGCAACGACCTCTTCCGCGGCGGCATCCGCCCGCATTTCTACTGCCTGCCGGTGCTGAAGACGCAGCAGGACCGGCTCGCGCTGGTCGAGGCCGCCACCAGCGGCGACCCGCGCTTCTTCCTGGGGACCGACAGCGCGCCGCATGCCCGCCACACCAAGGAGAACGACTGCGGTTGCGCCGGCATGTACTCCGCGCACGCCGCCCTCGAGCTCTATGCGGAGGTGTTCGAGGACGCCGGCGCCCTGCACCGCCTCGAGGGCTTCGCCTCGCACTTCGGTCCGGACTTCTATCGCCTGCCGCGCAACCCGGGCACGGTGACGCTCGCCCGCCGCGAGTGGTCGCCCCCCGCGGCCTACCCCATGGGCGGCAGCGATGTCGTCGTGCCGATGCGCGCCGGCGGCAAGCTGCGCTGGCAGTTGGTGGAGGCATGAGCGTCACGCCGGTCGTGGCGATGTCGCGGCGGTTCCGCGGCTTCCTGCCGGTGGTGGTCGATGTCGAGACCGGCGGCCTCAACGCGGCGCGTGACGCGCTGCTCGAGATCGCGGCGGTGCTCATCGAGATCGAGCCCGACGGCCGTCTGCGCCGCGGCGAGACCCACGCTTTCCATGTGAAGCCCTTCGAGGGCGCCAACATCGAGCCGGCGTCGCTGGCCGTGACCGGCATCAAGCCGTTCCACCCCCTGCGGCCGGCGATCGACGAGAAGGACGCGCTGACGCGCGTCTTCAAGGAGGTGCGCGAGGCGGTGCGCCGCAACGGCTGCAAGCGGGCCGTGCTGGTCGGCCACAACGCGTCGTTCGACCTCGGTTTCCTGAACGCCGCGGTGACCCGCGCCGACATCAAGCGCAACCCCTTCCACCCGTTCTCGAGCTTCGACACGGTGACGCTTGCGGGCGCAGCGCTCGGGCAGACGGTGCTCGCGAAGGCTTCGCTGGCCGCGGGTTTCGGCTGGGATTCCAGCGCGGCCCATGCCGCCGCCTACGATGCCGAGCGCACCGCGGACCTGTTCTGCCAGATCTGCAACTTCTGCCTGCCGAGTTATCTGGAGGCGGAGACCCGGGCGCGGGAGATGGGATGGCTCGACGAGCCTGCCGTCACCAACGGCACCGACCCCACCTCGCCGGTCGCGGCGGAAGACAACCCCTGAGCGCGCGCTCCAGACGGAGCTTCAGGTCGCGCCGGCTTCGTCCAAGGCCTTCTTGAGCTCGCCGCTGCGGTACATCTCGAGCGTGATGTCGCAGCCGCCGAGCAGCTCGCCCTTCACGTAGAGCTGCGGATAGGTGGGCCAGTTGGAGAGGCGCTTGAGCGCCTCGCGCAGTTCCGGGTCCTCGAAGATGTTGACGTGGTGGAAGCGCGCGCCGCAGGCGCGCAGCGCGCCCACCGCCTGGGCCGAGAAGCCGCACTGCGGGAAGTCGGGCGTGCCCTTCATGAACAGCACCACGGGGGCGGCCGAGAGCTGCGCCTTGATCCGGTCCTCGACGTTCATCGTGAGATCTCCTGCTTGTCCTGACGGCGCGCCTTGCGCCGATCGTCGAGCGTCGCGAGCAACGCCCATTGTTCGGCCGGGCTCATGCGGATCCAGCCGGCGATCTCGTCGCGCGTGCGCAGGCAACCGGCGCAGTGCCCGCTGTGGTCGAGCGCACATACGCTGATGCAGGGCGACATCGGTCGCGCACGCGGGATGACGTCGGAGTTGCGGGCCGTTCCGTCCATGGTCCTCGGGAGGGTGGTTCGAGCGCGTTGAATTATGGGGGGCAGGCCCGTATTCTTCAAACCCGGTCGCATCCCCCACCGCGGAGTCCACACATGAAGAATCCCCTCGACAGCGTCGGCGCGACGGTCGCGCTCGGCGTCCTGTTCGCCATCGTCGTGATGCTGCTGCCGATGACGCCAGGCGGCGATTTCTCGCACCTCAGCCTCGCCCGTTGGGCCCACATCGTCGTCGGCATCTTCTGGATCGGCCTGCTCTATTACTTCAACGTGGCGCAGATCCCGGCGCTCGCTGCGGCGAACGCCGACAAGGGCGGCCCCGGCGGCGCGGGCATCGTCAAGTACGTCGCACCGCGCGCGCTGCTCTGGTTCCGCTGGATGGCGCTCGCCACCTGGCTGACGGGTGCCTGGCTGCTCGGCCCCCGGCTCGCGGACGCCTTCCTGCTGCGTGAAGGCAGCGTCGTGATCGGCATCGGCGTCTGGCTCGGCACCATCATGCTGTTCAACGTCTGGGCCATCATCTGGCCGAACCAGAAGAAGGTCATCGGTGTCGTCCAGGCGACCGACGAAGAGAAGGCCAAGGCGCGCCGCACCGCCACCTTGACCTCGCGCGTGAACTTCCTGCTGTCCTTCCCGATGCTGCTCTGCATGGCGGGCTCGTCGCACGGCCTGCCCTTCTGAGGCGACGAACGCTCAGCGCGGGGCGCGCGGTCCCTGATAACGGATCGCGCGTCCCGGGTCGCCCTGCCTGACGCAATCCGCGTCGGGCGCTCCCTCCACCAGCCACCAGTCGTCGCCGCTGCTGCGGCCGGCGAGCCGCCGCGCGTTGGCCGCGAAGCAGGGTTTGAGCAAGGGATCGGGGACCAACAGCAGGCGCTTCGGGTCCTGTGCCAACCACGCCGCGGCGTCGTGCGGCTCGGCCATCCCCTCGCGCCAGCGCGCATGGCCGAAGTTGACGACCTCCCGGTCGAGGTAGAGCAGGAACTGTTCCTTGTAGGACAGCATCCCGAGTTCGCGGTCGCGCGGCGCGCGCTCGAGCATCTGCGCGACGAAGCCTGAAGCCGACCGCTCGGCGTTCAACTGCGGCGCGATGCCGAGGCCCCAGGCCGTCGTGAGACAGGCGAGCACGGCGGGCCAGGCCAGCAGCGGCCTCGCCCGGGCCGCAACGGTCCAAGCGAGCGAGCCCGCCCCCGCGAACGCCCAGACCGGCCACAGTCGCAGCGTCGGCGCATCGTCCAGCAGCGCGGCGATACGGGCGGCTCCGGCCGTCGAGCCGAGCGCCAAGACCCATGCCGGCAGCAACAACAACGCGCCGAGCACGAGCGACAGTCGACCGACCCCCGAGCGCTTGAAGAGCGCGGGCAGATGCGGTGCCGCCGCCATCGCCAAGGCCGGCAAGGCCGGCAGGATGTAGACGCCCCGCTTGCCGGTGCTGAACGAGAAGAAGACCACCACCAGCAGCGAAAAACCGAGCGGCAACCAGGTCGCGGCCCGCCGCTCGCGCCAGTCGTCGCGCCAAGGACGCCAGAGCCAGAAGATGAGCGCGCTCAACGGCAGCCAGAGCGCCGGGATGACCTCCACGAGGTAGTGATAGACCGGCGCGCGGTGGTGCCAGGCGCTGGTGTAACGCTGCACGGTCTGCTGGAACAGCAGTTCGTCCCGATAGGCCGCGAGTTCGGGCGTGCCGACCTGATGCACATACCAGAGCATCGGCAGCAGCCAGGCGAGGATGACGCCGAGGAAACCCGCCAGCACCGTGGACACCGCCGCCGGACGCAGGGCGCCCGCCGCGATCGCGTCACCGCGCCGCTGCAGCAGCCAGGCGATGGGCAGCAGCATCAACGCCAGGAAACCCACTGCCTTGTCGATGACGCCCAGCCCCGCCGCCACGCCGCCCAGCAAGGCGAGCCCGAGGTGCGGCCCCAGCAGGAGATGGCGCGACAAGGCCCAGACCGCGAGCGTGACGAAGAAGACCAGCGTCGCGTCGATCTGCGCGCCGCGGGTCACCTGCACGAACTGCACGCAGCACGCCAGCGTGAGCGCCGCGGCCAAGCCCGCCTCGCGGCCATGCAGGCGGCGACCGAGGTCGTAGACCAGCAAAAGGGTGCCGAGCGAGGCCAGCATGGAGGGCAGCAGGAACGCGGCACGGGTCGAGCCGGTGAGCATGTAGCTCAAGCCGATCATCCAGAAATGCAGCGGCGGCTTGTCCTGGTAGAGGTCGCCGCCCGCATGCGGGATCAGCCACTGCCCGGTGCGCACCATGTCGAGCGCGATGGAAGCGAAGCGCGGCTCGTCAGCGGGCCAGGGATCGCGCAGCCCGAAGCCGACGAACACGTAGGCCAGGAATGCGAGGCCGATCCAGGCGAGATCGGCCGCGCGGACCTGCGCGTCGGGCCTCACCCCTCGACCTGCTGGCGCCCGCTGTGGATGAGGTACAGGTTGCGCAGGTAGACGAAGAGACCGAGGCCCTGCCCGGCGATGAACACCGGGTCGCGCTTGTGGATCGCGTAGGCGAGCAGCGTGGCGCCGCCCGCGAGGCTGAAGTACCAGAACGCGCGCGGCACGATGCTGCGTCGCACGCGCTCGCTGGCGAGCCACTGCACGATGAACCGCGCCGAGAACAGCGCCTGCCCGACGAAACCGATGACGATCCAGGCGAGCGTTTCGCCGTGTTCCATAAGCCCTCCGGACCTCAGTCCTCTCGCGCGGTCAGGCCGGGCTTGAAGCGCCGGCGCAGCCACATGACACCGAAGATGTCGACGATGCCCACCCACAGCCGGTCGAACAGCCCGTACTTGGAGACGCCGCGCTCGCGCGGCCGATGGCCGACCGGCACCGAGACGACCCGCTTGCCGGCGCGCAGGAACAGCGCCCCGCTCGGCCAGCAGCGCCGGGATGTCTGCAGGGTCGTTCTGCCCGTCGCCGTCCAAGGTCGCGATCCATGCGGCGCGCGCCTCGCGCACGCCGCTGCAGACCGCCGCGCTCTGGCCGGCGCGGAACGAATGCCTGAGCAGCCGCAGCTGCGGGATCTCGCGCCGCAAGGCCTTGACCGCTTCGGCCGTGCCGTCGGTGCTGCCGTCATCGACGAAGATGACCTCGAAGTCGCGGCCGGCGAGGGCCGCGGCGATCTCGCGGGCGAGCGGCCCGACGTTCTCTTCCTCGTTGCAGACCGGGATGACCACGGAGACGTCTGGGGTCGCGCTCATGGCGTCGGATTCTCCGGCATCGACGCGCCGCCCTCAAGGACGGGCGGCGCAAGACGCCAACGCTTGTGCGACCAGGGCCAATCGGCCGGCCCCTCGTGGATCTGGCGCTCGACGCGCCGCGCGAACCGCTCGGTGATGCCGGGCGGCGACTCGTCGCCAGGCACCCACAGGGGCTCGAAGCGGACCTCATAGAAGCCGCGTCCGGTGCGCCGGATCGCGACGAAGAACACCGGATGGCGCAGCGTGCGCCCGATGACCTCGGGTCCCATGAAGAACGCGGTGTCGCGGTTGAGGAAGCGCGTCCAATGGCGCCGCTCGCTCGCCACCGGCTCCTGGTCGGCGACCAGCGCGATGGCGCGCGGCTGGCGACGACGCGCGATCAGGTCGCGCATCATGTCGTCGGCCGCGACCAAGCGTGCGCCGAAGCGGCTGCGCAGCGCGCGCATCTCGCGGTCCGCCCAGGCGTCGGTGAGCGGCTTGTAGGCCGCGTCGACCGGGTGCCCGAGCTGCAGCGACAGGGCGAGCAGGATCCACTCCCAGTTGCACTGGTGCGCCGCCGCGAGCACCACCGGCGAGCCGGCCTCGAGCGGCGCGCGCAAGGCCTCGAGGTTGGTCAGGCGCATCCGGCGAGTCAGGTCGGTGGGATCGATCGCCGCCGACTTCACGATCTCGACCATCACGTCGCCGTAGCCGCGGTAGTAGTCGCGGGTGAGCGCGCGCAGCCCGGGCTCATCGAGCGCCGGAAAGGCGCGACCGAGGTTCTCGCGCACCACCTTGGGGCGGTACGGGAACACGCGGAAGGCCAGGAAGGCGAAGGCGCCGCCGAGCGCATGCAGCACCGGCATCGGCAGCGCAGCGAGCATGCGCACCCACCAAGAGGGTCTGGGAACAACGCTTGGGTGGGGAGCCATCGGGCGCCGATGGTACGCGCCGCCCGCCGCAGGCTCAAACGCGGCGTACAATGCCGGCGCGATGAGCACCCTATACCTCGTGCGCCACGGACAGGCCTCGTTCGGGACCCCCGACTACGACCGGCTGTCCGAGACCGGTGTGCGGCAGGTGGAACTGCTGCGCGAACACCTGCAGGCGCTCGATGACCTGCCGCATGCGGTCTACAGCGGCTCGCTCAAGCGGCAGCGGCACACGGCGCGCATCATCGCGGGCGGCGACGAGGGCGCCGTCGCCACCCTGCCCGCCTTCGACGAATACCACGCCGGCGCGCTGATCCGCGCCCATGCCGCGCAGACCGGCGCGGCGCTGCCCGACCCCGCCGCAGGCGAGCGCCTCGACCCGCGCGCCTTCCAGCGCCGGCTCGAGCAGGTGGGCGCGCTGTGGGCCGCCGGGGAGCTGCAGTCGCCCGGCATCGAGAGCTGGCAGGACTTCAGCGGTCGGGTCGCCGACGGCCTCGCCGCCCTGATGGCGCAGGAAGGGCGCTCGCGGCGCATCGTCGTCAGCACCTCTGCCGGGGTGATCGGCGCGGCGGTGGGCGCCCTGCTCGGGCTCGCGCCGCGCGAGGCGATCAAGCTCTCGTGGTCGGTGCACAACTCGTCCGTGACGCGCATCCAGTACGACGGCGCACGCACCAGCCTGCTGTCGTTCAATGCGTCGCCGCACCTGGAACATCCGGCTCGCCGCTCGATGCTGACGTACCGCTGAAGTCGGGCCGGCGCGCGAGCCACACCAGCGGGATCATCACCAACGGCAGCAAGGCGAGCCAGGCGTGCTGGTTGGCGTACGCGATGACCAGCGATTCGCGGTGCACCTCGCCGACCAGCCAGCCGAACGCGGCAGGCGGCGCGTCCGGCGGCGGCCGCGCGATCTCGAACAGGCGCTGCCCGTTGGCGCGCGCGTCCTCGGAGATGCCCCGCACCAGCAGCGCGACGCCGATGCTGCCGCCGAGGTTGCGCCCCAGGGTCATCAAGGATCCGCCCGCGGTGCGCAACTGCGCCGGGAGCGTCGCGAAACCGAGCGTGTTGAGCGGCACGAACACGAGCCCGAGCCCGACGCCCTGCAGCAGCAGCCAACCGGTCAACCACAGCGCCGGAGCGTCCGCGGGCGCGCCCGCGAACGCCATCAGTCCGACGGAATTGAGGATCGCGCCGGCGGTGAAGGCCTTGCGCGG
>RFTM01000531.1 GCA_009923475.1 Gammaproteobacteria bacterium
CGGCATCGCTGCCGAAGCGCAGTGCCGCTGCACGCGACAACTGGGCCAGGAGCCGTCCGGGGTTGAGCGGGCCGTCTTTAGGCGTTGACGATATCATCAACGCATACTAGCAAGCGTTGACGATAGCCTCAACCCGAAGCCGGCAACTTCCTGGTCTGCGCCTCGCGGGGCATGAGGTCGATCGCTTCAACGGCCTTGGGCGCGGCGGTCTCGCCGGCGAGCTCGGCGGTGGCCCGCGCGCCGGGCAGCAGGCGCTGGTTGTAGGAGCCGACCGCGGCGTTGAAGTTCTTCACCGCGCCCTCGAGGCTGGTGCCCATCTTGTCGAGGTGGACCGCGAAGGTGTCGATCCGGCCGAGCAGGTCGCGTGCGCTGTCGCCGATGCGGCGTGCGTTTTCATTGAGGGTCGCCTGCTGCCACTGCAGCGCGCAGGTGCGCAGCACGGCGAGCAGCGTCGAGCCGGTGGCGATGATGACGCGCTTGTCGAGCGCCTCCTCGAACACGCTCGGGTCTTCCTCGAGCGCGGCGTGCAGGCCGCTCTCGAGCGGGACGAAGAGCACGGTGATCTCGACGCCGCCGCCGAGCGCGCGCGCGTAGTCGCGCGAGGCGAGCGCGCGGACATGCGATCGCAGCGCCTGGGCATGCGCCGCGCGGCGCTGCTGACGCTCGCCGTCGGAGAGCGCCGCGTCCAGCGAATCGAGGTAGGCGTTCATCGGCACCTTGGCGTCGATGGGCACGAAGCGGCCGCCGGGCAGGCGCACGGTCATGTCGGGACGCAGCCGCTCGCCATCGTCGCCCTGCACTTCGGCCTGCTCGGAGAAATCGACATGGCCGGTGAGGCCGGCGAGCTCGGCGATGTTCTTCAAGGAATGCTCGCCCCAGCGGCCGCGCTGGCGGTTGTCGCGCAGCGCGGTCGAGAGCACGGTCGCGGCGGTGGAGGCCTTCTGCTGCAGGTCGGCGATCTGCTTGAGCTGCTCGCCGAGCGTGCGCGCGTCGCCCTCGCGCTTCTCGCCGAGCTCGCGCAACAGCTGTTCGCTGCGCTGGATCTGTTCGCGCAGCGGCGCGAGCGTCGCGTCGATGGCCTGGTGGCGCGCGTCGAGGTCCTGTTGCGACAGCTGTTTGTGGCTGTCGAACTGCTCGCGCGCCTGCTTGAGCAGCGTCTCGGCGGCGCTCTTGAGGACGTCGGCGCCGGTGGCCTTGAAGGTGTCGGTGAGCGCGGCCTTCGACTGCTCGACGAGCGCGGCCTGCGCGGCGAGGGCCTTCTCGCGCTCGGCGAGGCGTTCCTCGGCGACGCGGAGGTCTTGCTGCACCGCCGCACGGTCCGCAGCCTCGCGCTCGGCGCGCTGCCGTTCGGCCTCGGCCTGGGCGCGCGCCTCGGCGGACTGCGCGAGGTGCATCTCGGCGGCGGTGCGCGCGGCG
>RFTM01000532.1 GCA_009923475.1 Gammaproteobacteria bacterium
CGCAGTGATCTACGCCGCGGGCTTCGCCGAGACGGGCGATCGCGGCCTGCAGGACGCCCTGCTCGCCGCGGCGGGCGGCATGCCGCTGCTCGGCCCCAACTGCTACGGCTTCATCAACACCACGGCACGGGTCGCGCTCTGGCCCGACGAGCATGCGCTCGCGCCGGTCGAGCGCGGCGTCGCGCTCGTCACCCAATCGGGGAACATCGGCTGCAACCTCACCATGATGCGGCGCGGCCTGCCGGTGGCGGCGCTGCTCACGCTCGGCAACCAGGCGGACGTCGACATCGCCGCGGCCGTCGATGCCTTCGCCGACGACCCTCGCGTCACCGCCATCGGCCTGCACATCGAGGGCCTGCGCGACCCGCAGGCCTTCGCCGCCGCCGCCGCGCGCGCGCAGGCCGCCGGCAAGCCGGTGGTCGCGCTCAAGACGGGCCGCTCGCCGCAAGGCGCGCGCATCGCCATGAGCCACACCGCTTCGCTCGCCGGCGAGGACCGCATCTGCGAGGCGTTGTTCGAGCGCTACGGCGTGGCGCGTGCGCCGACGATCTCGGCGCTGGTCGAGACCCTCAAGCTGCTGCACTTCGGCGGGCCGACCACCGGTCGCCGGTTGATCTCCTTGAGCTGCTCGGGCGGCGAGGCGGCGCTGGTCGCCGACCTCGCGCCGGCGCACGGGCTGTCGTTCCCGCCGTTCAGCGAGCCGGCGGCACGCGCCGTCGCCGCCACGCTCAACGACCTGGTGCACATCGACAACCCGCTCGACTACCACACCTTCATCTGGAACCAGCCGCAGGCGCTGGAGGACACCTTCGCCGCCGCGATGGCCGGCGGCTTCGATGTCTCGATGCTGATCCTCGACACGCCGACGCACCCGGCGATGAAGCCCGACTCGTGGCTGGTCACGGCGCGCGCATGGATGGCCGCGCAACGGCGCGTCGGCGTGCGGGCGGTGGTGGTCGCGACCCTGCCCGAGGGCATGCCCGAGGGCCTCGCGGCCGAGCTCGGCGCCGCGGGTGTCGCGCCCTTGATCGGCGTCGAGGATGCGCTGGGCGCCTTCGCGGCCGCAGCGGCGATCGGCGAGCGCCACGCGCAACCGGTCGCGCCGCTGCCCTGGCCGCCCGGACCGTCCATCGCCGCGGGCCACATGCTGCGCGAGTCGGCCGCCAAGACCCTGCTCGCCGCGCAGGGGCTCGCGGTGCCTGCAGCGGCGGAATGCGCCATCAGCGAGGCCGCGCAGGTCGCGACACGCATCGGCTTCCCGGTGGTGCTCAAGATCTCGGACGAGCGCATCGCGCACAAGAGCGATGTCGGCGGCGTCGCGCTCGGCCTGCGCTCGGCCGACGAGGTCGCCGCCGCGGCCACGCGCATGGCCGCGCTCGGCGACCGGGTGCTCGTCGAGCAGATGGTCAGT
>RFTM01000533.1 GCA_009923475.1 Gammaproteobacteria bacterium
CAGCACCTTGGCGGCGTTCATGAGGTCGAGGCCGATGAAGCCCTGCATGGCCTCGAGCTCGATATGGGTGATGCGCTGCCGGCCGGTGTCGGCCGCCAGCGCGGCGAACAGGGCGGGGGCCTCGGCCTTGAACGCCTCGCCCAAGGCGACGAGGGCGGCGCTGCGGCCCTCGCGGCCGAGGGCGGCCCAGGCCGGCTGGGCCGCGCGGACGGCGGCACAGGCCTCGGCGACGGCCGCCCGGTCGGCGACGGGGAACCGATGGTCCTTCTCGCCGGTCAAGGGGTTGCGTGCTTCGAGCCACTCGGTCGCCATGGGGGCCTCCGCCTCGGGGTGTCGGGTCTGGGGGCACCATATTGCCCAAAGACCGTCTAAACTTCGCGCCCCGCCACCCGCCTGACCCCGGATACGCAATGGACCTGCGCGCCCTCCTGCAACGCAAACTCGTCTGGATCATCGTGCTCGGCCTGCTGGCGGCGCTCGTGCTGTGGCGCTGCAGCGCCAAGGGCGAAGCCGCTCCGAAGTACGTCACCGAAGAGGTCGCGCGCGGCGACATCGTGGCGCGTGTCAGCGCCTCCGGGAACCTGTCGGCCGTGGTGACGGTGGAGGTCGGCAGCCAGGTGTCCGGCCGCATCCAGGCGCTCTACGCCGACTTCAACTCGGTGGTGAAGCGCGGCGAGCGCATCGCCAAGATCGACCCGGCGCTGTTCGAGGCGGCGGTCGCGCAGGCCTCCGCCAACGTCGCCGCGGCGCGCGGCAACCTCGCGCGCCTGCAGGCCCAGGCCGACGAGGCCGACCGCCAGGCGCGCCGCGCCGCCCAGCTCTTCGAGACCCGCATCATCGCCGAGAACGACCGCGATTCGGCCGCCTCGACGGCGCGCGCGGCGAGCGCCGTCGCGCAGGCGCAGGGCCAGCTCGCGCAGGCGCAGGCCGCGCTGCACCAGGCCGAGACCAACCTGCGCTATACCGACATCCTCGCGCCCACCGACGGCATCGTGATCTCGCGCGCGGTCAACGTCGGGCAGACGGTCGCCGCCTCGCTGTCGGCGCCGGTGATCTTCACGATCGCGCAGGACCTGCGCGCGATGGAGGTGCACACCAGCGTCGCCGAGTCGGACATCGGCCGCCTCAAGGCCGGCATCGAGGCGAGCTTCACCGTCGACGCCTATCCCACCGAGCGCTTCCGCGGCCGCATCCGCGAGATCCGCAACGCCGCGCAGGTGGTGCAGAACGTGGTCACCTATGATGCCGTCATCGACGTCGCGAACCCGGAGCTCAAGCTCAAGCCCGGCATGACCGCGACGGTGACGGTGGTCAGCGACCGGCGCGAGGGCGTGCTGCGCGTGCCCAACTCGGCGCTGCGCTTCCGTCCCGACCCGCGCGGCGGCATGGCCGGCGCGCGGGTCGGGACGG
>RFTM01000534.1 GCA_009923475.1 Gammaproteobacteria bacterium
GGCGCCGCCGCGCTTGCCGCGCTTGCCGCGCTGCGCCTGCGTCTGCGCCTGGTGGCAGACCTTGCACAAGGGCGCAACATCGCCGAGCGCGCCGACGTGGCGATGCTTGATGCACCCTTCGTGCCCGCCAGCGCAATCGCCCGCGTGGTTGCGGATCACGAACCGGCAGCTTCCGCAGAAGACCTGGATCAGCTTACCATCGTTGTCAAACACGATGTTGCCGACTCCGCCGTTCGCGAAGTTGGTGCAATAACCGCAGAGGCGAGCGCGAAGGGTCGGATTACAGAAGATCCTCGTCGCCTCGGGCGGGAGCGTGTAGCCCTCGTGCCAGATGGTCTGCTTGCTATCTCGTTCGAGGGCCGAGTCGATTGCGTCCGCAGCCTTGAGATCGAGCTCTTCATGCTCCTCTTCCAGCTTGAGGTCTTCGGCCCAGTCAGCGCCAACCGGGCGGTTCTGCCACGGCAGAGACAGGGGCTTGGGCGTGGTGAGCTCGGGCGCGAGCTCGGTCGCGGGCGCGGTCGCGGTCGCGGGATTGGTCGCGGTCGACATGATGCTTGCTTGGTGAAACTTGGTTGCTTCGGTACAAGGCTTATCGGGCCTTCATTTTTGACATAAGGCTTTCTCGCCGTTTTTCCGCTGTTTCTTATGTGGGCCCCGTATACGCTCAAGCCTTTAAGCCTCGCCCGCCTAGCACCCCCCGGAATTCTAAACCATGTCATCGAGCACCATCTGCCTGGGCGCCATCCTCATAATCGCGATGATAGTAATTGCCTACTTTGCCGGGTGCCGCCGGAAACGGCACCACCGGCACCACCGGCGCACTTTGGGCCCAGCCGAGCGGCACCAAAGAGACGCCTTCTCGTATACCACCCCCGCTACCCCCCGCGTGCAGGACGCTGTCGCCGACCTCTTTGCCGCGCTCAAGCACATGGTGGCCCTCGGCCGCAGCTTCGAGGAGGCGTCCGCGCCCGCGGCGCTGCACCCAACGGCTGAGGTCGCGAACGCCCGCCGCAGCGCCGCGGTCCTCGTCCGGGCCCTCGACCGCGCCGAAAAGGGGCTGAGCGGCACGCCCCCCACCTATGCCAACTACCTTGCCTTCTACCGCGGGTTGGCCAGCGACGACGCGTCGCTGCTGGCGGCCGCTGACGCCTACACCGAGGCCGGGCGCCGCGCCCTCCATTCGATGGCGCCCGACGCCCACGACAGCGACGTGGCATCCCTCGGGAACACGCTGATCAGCATGGGGGGTCAGCTACGCCTCGTCGTCCGCGCGGTCCACCGGCTCGGCGCCGCGCTCGACGTTGAGTGAGCCACTTGGCTGGACCCAAAGGCATGCCACGCCGCCACAGGCGCGTTTTTGCGCCGCCACAGGCGCGTTTTTGCG
>RFTM01000535.1 GCA_009923475.1 Gammaproteobacteria bacterium
GCCTGCGGCCGGCACCAGCTCGTCGTCGCTGCCCTGCACCACGAGCCAAGGGCAGCGCGGCGCCGCGATGTCCGAGAAGTCCCAGCGCCCGGCCGGCGGCGCCACGGTGACGAGCAGCGACGGCGCGAGGCGCGGAGCGCCGCGCAGCGCGACGTATGCGCCGAACGAGAACCCGCCGAGCCACAGGGGCAGGCCGGGCCAGCGCGCCCGCGCCCAGCCGGCCACGGTGACGAGGTCGTCGGTCTCGCCGGCGCCGCCGTCATGCTCGCCCTGCGATGCGCCGACGCCGCGGAAGTTGAAGCGCACGGCGGCCGCGCCCTGCGCGGCGAAGGCCCGCGCCACGGTGTGGATCACCTTGTTGGTGAGCGCGCCGCCGTAGAGCGGGTGCGGATGGCAGCACACCGCCACGGCGCGCGGCGCCGCGGCAGGCAGGTCGACCACCGTCTCGATGACGCCGGCCGCGCCGGCGAGCTCAGGGCCGGCGGTGGACGACGCCATCCTTCATCACGAAGTGCACCCGCTGCATCGCCGTGATGTCGGCGAGCGGGTCGCCGGGCACCGCCACGAGGTCGGCGAGCTTGCCGGCCTGCACGCTGCCCAACTTGTCGTCGATGCCGAGGAAGCGGGCCGGCACCATCGTGGCCGACTGGATGGCGGCCATCGCCGGCATGCCGGCCTCGACCATCAGCGCGAACTCGCGCGCGTTGTCGCCGTGCGCCGAGACGCCGGTGTCGGTGCCGAACATGATCCTGACGCCGGCCTTGTACGCCTTGGCGAAGGTCGACTGGATCTGCGGCCCGATGGAGGCCGCCTTCGGCCGCACGATCTCGGGGAAGAAGCCTGGCTCCTGCGAGCGGTCGAACACCCAGCGCCCGGCCATGATGGTCGGCACGAACAAGGTGCCGCGCTCCTTCATGAGCTTCATGCCCTCGTCGTCCATGAAGGTGCCGTGCTCGATGCTGTCGACGCCCGCGCGCACCGCGCGCTTGAGACCCTCGGCGCCGTGGGCATGTGCGGCCACCGTGAAGCCGTAGTCGCGCGCCGTGGCCACGACGGCGCGGATCTCTTCCTCGGTGAACTGCGGGTTGAGGCCGTTCTTCGCGATCGACAGCACGCCGCCCGTGGCCGTGATCTTGATGACGTCCGAACCTTCCTTGTAGCGCTGCCGCACGGCCTGCGCCGCCTGCTCAGGGCCGTTGATCACGCCGTCCACCGGCCCGACATCGCGGCCGCCGAGCGCGTCGCTCCAGCCGTTGGTGGGGTCGGCGTGGCCGCCGGTGGTGGCGATCGACTTGCCGGCCGCGAAGATGCGCGGGCCCGGCACCTTGCCGGCGTTGATGGCGTTGCGCAGCGCGATCGAGGCGAGGAACGAATCGCCGAG
>RFTM01000536.1 GCA_009923475.1 Gammaproteobacteria bacterium
GGGCGATCATCTCGATGCGCCCTCGCTGTCGTGCCGGCGTCCGAGCCACCAGCCGTTCACGGCCCAGACCGCGGCCAGTCCCGCGCCGACCAGTGCGGCGGTGACCGGCGAGGCGGCCGCGGCGGTGAGCGCGGTGTTCGCCTGCGCGCCGACATAGTCGGCGGCACGGTATACCGGCACGTCGATGAAGCTCTTGGCCTTGTACTTGGACTCGGTGTCGAGCCGGCTCCAGAGCATCTCGCGGCCCGGGCGGATGAAGGCGTACTCGCCCCAACGCCGCAGCACCATCAGCGCCAGGATCGCGAAGGTCCCGAAGGCGTTGAACGCCATCAGCGCGAGGAAGCCGATGGCGAGCGCCACCGGCACCGCGGTCAGCAGCGTGCGCACGCCGAGCCGCGAAGCGATGAGACCGGTGAGGAACAGCTGCGACAGGATGGTCAACGACTGCACGATGACGTCGATGGTGGCGAACACCTGCGTGCGCTGCTCGCGGTCGGAGAAGGCCTCGTTCACGATCCGCAGCTGCTCGAAATAGAGCGTGGTGTTGACCAGGGACAGCAGCGTCACGAACGCCGCGATGCCCAGCAGGTAGGGCGACTTCAGCACGATGGAGATGCCGGCCAACGGGTTGCCGCCGAGGCCCTGGTCCTGGGACGGCATCGCGGCCGCTTCGGCCGCCGGCCGCCGCGTCTTCCACAGGCCGAGCAGCACCCGCTGGCAGGCGATGGCCGCGATGAAGCCGCCCGCCGCCATGTACAGCACGCCGGCGTTGCCGATGTGCCTGACGAGCAGGCCGGCGGCGGCCGGACCGACCAGCGCGCCGAGCGTGCCGCCCGCCGCGATGAAGCCGAACAGCCGCTTCGATTGCCCGGCATCGAACATCTCGAGCAGGAAGCTCCAGAAGATCGAGACCAGCAGCAGGTTGAGCACGCTGATCCACACATAGAAGAAGGTGCCCACCCGCAGGTCGTCCTCGTCAGCGCCGAGCAGCGTGCCGACCACCGCGAGGGTGATCGCGACCGCGCCGTAGATGCAAGGCAGCAGCACGCCGCGACGGACCCACCCCACCAGCAGACCGTACACGGGCACGATGAGGATCGAGAACGCCGCGGTGTAGAGCCAGAGGTCGGCGACGCGGTCGGCGCCCAGCACCGTGGCGACCGTCTCGCGCACCGGACGCACCGAGAAGTAGCTGCCCAACACGAAGAAGAACAGCAGGAAGGCGGCGGCCACAGAGGCGCCCTCGCCCGGCTCGATGCGCGCGAGACGGGACAGCAGACGCTGCGTCAGGTTTGCCGGCGCGGCGGCGGAGGCGTCGTTCATGTCATGTCCTTCGGGTCGGCAGGGAGGCGAGGTCGACGCGCATGCCGC
>RFTM01000537.1 GCA_009923475.1 Gammaproteobacteria bacterium
CGCCGACCTCGCGCGCGCCGCGGGCGGCGAAGCGCCGGTGCTGCTGGTCGGCGCGCAGTTGCTGCATCGCGCGGCTCTTGCCGACCGGCATCGCCACCGCGGCCGTCAGCAGCCGCGTCGCGGCCTGCCGGCGCCGCCCGCCCTCGAGCGCGCGCTCGACGGTGCGCAGCAGCTTGGCGAGCGACAGCGGTTTCTCGACGAAATCGACGGCGCCGAGGCGCGTCGCCTCGACCGCGGTCTCGACGGTGCCGTGCCCGGACATCATCACGACCGGACAGCCGTCGGCGCTCGCCGCCTGCCACTCGCGCAGCAGCGTGATGCCGTCCGTGCCCGGCATCCAGATGTCGAGCAGCACGAGGTCGGGCTGTTGCCGCTCGCGCAGGCCGCGGGCCTGGGCCGCGTCGGCCGCGACCTCGACCTCGTAGCCTTCCTCGCTCAGGATCTCCTTGACGAGGCCACGGATGTCGGCCTCGTCGTCCACCACCAGAATGCGTGCCGCAGTCATGCCCGCTCCCTCCGCAACTCGGACCGCCGCTCGCGCAGGGCCTGGGCCCTAGCGCCTTCGCGCAGCGGCAACATAACACGGACCCGCGCGCCGCCTTCCGGGCGGTTGTCCGCCTCGATGCGCCCGCCGTGGTCGTCGACGATCTTCTTGACGATGGCCAGCCCGAGCCCGGTGCCCCGCGGCTTGGTGGTGACATAGGGGTCGAACACCCGGCCCAGCATCTCGGCCTGGAAGCCGGGGCCGTTGTCCGCGACGGTGATCAGCGCGCAGGGCTCGCCGCCGTCCTCGGCGAGGGAGGTCTGCAGCGCGATGACGGCCGGCCGCACGCCCTCCAGCGCCTCGAGGGCGTTGGTCAGGAGATTGTTGAGCACCTGCCGGACGCGGCCGCGGTCGGCCTCGATGCGCTCGAGCCGCGGGTCGAGCTCGGTGACGATCGGGATCGCCGCCTCCTGGGCCCGGTAGAGGTCGGCGACCTCGCCGACCAGCTGGTTGAGGTCGAACGGCGCGGAGCGCACCGCGGGCGTGCGGGCGTACTCGCTGAAATCGTTGACCATCTGCTTCATCGACTCGACCTGCTGCACGATGGTGTGGGTCGAGCGCTCCACCATCTCGGCGTCCTGGCCGCTGAGACCGGGCAGCAGGCGGCGGCGCAGCCGCTCGGCGGACAGCTGGATCGGCGTCAAGGGGTTGCGGATCTCGTGCGCGAGGCGGCGCGCGACCTCGCCCCAGGCGGCGTCGCGCTGCGCCTGCAGCAGGTGCGTGATGTCCTCGAGCACGATCACGTAGCCGGGCTCGCCGCCCTGCGGCAAGGGCACGCAGGCGCAGGCGAGCACGCGCGCCGGCGTCGAGCCGTCGGCGGCCAAC
>RFTM01000538.1 GCA_009923475.1 Gammaproteobacteria bacterium
GGTGAAGAAGAACAGCCGGTCGCCGCGCTTCAGGTCGCAGTGCAGCTGGTGTTCCTTGAGGTGCTGCAGCAGCGTGCCGCCCGCGCCGTGCACGATGCATTTCGGCGCGCCGGTCGTGCCCGAGGAGTACATGACGAACAGCGGATGGTCGAAGGGCAGCCGCTCGAACACGGGCCGCGCGCCCGGCGTGCCGAACGTCGCCCACGGCACCACCGCAGGCGGCTTGGGCGCGCCGACGAGCAGCGCGGCGAGCCGCTGCGATACCTCCGCGCCGGCCGCCTCGCCGGCCTGGAACGTCACCGGAAGGATGTGCACGGGTGCGGCCGCTTCCTTGACGGGGCAGGTGATGCAGCCGTCGGGGCCGCATTCCACGCCGGTGACCTTGAAGGGGCGGTTCGCGCGGACGACGACGTTCTTCGTCACGCTCTTTCCCGGCTGCACGGTGCCCAGGGCCAGCAACTGCGGGCTCACGGTCACCTCGGCCACCACGCGCCCCTTGTAGGCATCGGCATCGGCGCGGATCTTGGCTGCCTCGCCGTTAGCCTGACCCTGGCGCTGGAAGCCTCAGGGCTCGACGGCATGAAGGTCGCACACCGGCCACGGCTGTTGAGCGATAATGGCTCGTCCTACATCGCCGAAGATCTGGCGGACTGGCTTGAGGAGAGGGGCATGGATCATGTTCGCGGCGCACCACTGCATCCCCAGACGCAGGGCAAGATCGAGCGCTGGCATCAGACGCTCAAGAACCGCATCCTGCTCGAGAACTACTACCTACCGGGTGATCTCGAGCAGAAGATCAGCGACTTCATCGCCTACTACAATCACCTCCGATACCACGAGAGCATCGGCAACCTAACCCCGGCCGACGTCTACTTCGGACGTGGTCAAACCATCCTGCTGGAACGAGAAAGGATCAAACGCGACACCATCAGAACCCGACGCTTGCAACATCGCGGTAAAGCCGCATAACATCAAAACCAGATGCGCCAGATCCTCTCTTTAATCACGCGCCCAAAGTTCTCAAATTATCTGACGACGGACAAATCAGACGCTCGCACGCGAACTCCAGGGGCCGTTGGCCAGCCTGGTGCCAGGGATATCGCCCGTCGACCTCGTCCTGCAAAAGCGGTATAATCCTGAGGCAGTGACCCGTTACAATCTCGTGCCGGGATTACTCGCCGTGATCCTCACCATGACGATGGTCATGATGACGTCGCTCGCCGTCACGCGCGAGCGCGACCGTCAGCTCGCCGTAGAACAGGTGGTCGATGCTGGCCGAGAAGTTCACCTCGGACTCGCCAAGGGAAAAGCCGCGGTCGCCGATGCGGGCTTCCTCGCCGAGCGCGAAGCCCGGCGCGCCGTCG
>RFTM01000539.1 GCA_009923475.1 Gammaproteobacteria bacterium
GGGCTTCTCGCTCGGCGGCAACGGCTTCCTCACCATCTCGGGCGAGTACAAGACCGCGGAGCGCACCGAGCGCGGCGGTTGGGACTTCCACGCCCAGTACCCGCGCCTCGCCAACAACAGCTGGGATCCGCGCGAGATCACCTTCGACCGCTTCAGCCAGTGGTACGGCGAGCCCGAGGTCGACCAGACCACGGTGTTCGTGAACGCCGGCATCGACATCAACGACAACGCCGAGTTCTACGCGTCGGCGAGCTACCAGGACCGCTCGGCGGTGTCGGCGGGCTTCCAGCGCCTTGCCTTCGACCCCTCGGGCCGCAACATCCTGTCGATCTACCCGGACGGCTTCCTGCCGCAGATCGCGCCGGATGTCACCGACTACGCGGCTGCGGCGGGCATCCGCTGGGGCCTCGGCGAGTGGGACATGGACGCCTCGCTCGGCTACGGCAAGAACGAGATGCAGTTCACCATCCAGAACACCCTGAACCGCTCGCTGGGCCCCACCAGCAAGACCGTGTTCGATGCGGGCGGCTTCGACTACGACCAGCTCGTGTTCAACCTGTCGGGCGTGCGTGGTGTCGAGGTCTCCGGCCTCGCTTCGCCGCTCAACGTCGCGGTCGGCCTCGAGGCGCGCCGCGAGGGCTACAGCATCTTCGCCGGCGAGCCGGACTCCTACCGTGACGGCGGCGTGCGCATCCCGATCGGCCAGCCGGGCTGCACGGGCGTCGCCGCCACGCTGCCCGCCAACGTCGCCGCGGGCAGCTGCCCGTCGCCGGCCGGTGCGCAGGTGTTCCCGGGCTTCCGCCTGTCCAGCGTCGTCGACGAGAGCCGCAACGCGGTCGGCGTGTACCTCGACCTCGAGGCCAACATCACCGAGAAGCTGCTCGCCTCCGCGGCGGTCCGTGCCGAGGACTACTCGGACTTCGGCAGCAACGTCTCGGGCAAGATCTCGGGCCGCTACGACTTCGTCGACGGTTTCGCGCTGCGTGCCTCCTACTCGACGGGCTTCCGTGCGCCGTCGCTGCAGCAGCAGTACTTCGCGACCACCTCGACGAACTTCATCGGCGGCGTGCCCTTCGACATCACCACCTTCCCGGCGACGGATCCGGTGGCGGTGGCGCTCGGCGCCAAGCCCCTCGACTCCGAGGACTCGACCAACTTCTCGATCGGCGCGGTGTTCCAGTTCGACCGCGCGAGCCTGACGGTCGACGCCTACCGCATCGAGATCGACAACCGCATCGTGCTGTCCGAGAACCTGACCTCGCCCGCGGTCCGCAACTACCTCACGTCGCAGGGCTTCATCGGCATCGGCGGCGGCCGCTTCTTCATCAACGGCGTCGATACCGTGACGAAGGGCGTGGA
>RFTM01000540.1 GCA_009923475.1 Gammaproteobacteria bacterium
TCCGCCGCTGGAGGTTTTTTCCTCTCGTCGGTGCGGGATGCGGCCTTCGGCAGCCGCTGCACGCCGACGACCTCGCGGCCGCCTGCGTCTCGGCCCTCGACGCCCCGTCGCCCCGGCCGTGCTACGACGTTGCCGGCGGTGAGACACTCACCTACCGCGAGATGGTCTCACGCATCTTCGTGGCGGTCGGCAGGCGTCCACGATTCGTGGAGGTGCCGCGGGTGTTCGTGCGCGCCGCGCTCCCCATGCTCGGGCTCCTGCCGGGCTTCCGCGGCGTTTCGGTCGCGGCCTTCGACCGCATGAACGAACCGCTCGTCGCCGACAATGCGGCGCGACGCGCACGCGGACTGCCGGAGCATGCAGCCGACGGGCGGCTGCTCGCGGCGCTCGCGTCGGGGCTGCCGCCCTGCTCGGGCGTCGCCGTCGGATTCGACCGCGCGGTCATGGTGGCCACGGGCGCGCCCCGCATCGACGATGTGATCGCTTTCACCACGGAGCAGGCATGAGCAACCACTTCCCCGTCCCCGATTTCAGCGACAAGGCCGCGGGCTACCGCGAACTCGACGCGCAGCTCGCCGCCCTGCTCAGCGGCGAACACGACCTCATCGCCAACACCGCGAACGCCGCGGCGCTGCTCTACGGCGCGCTGCCGGATCTCAACTGGGCGGGGTTCTACCTGCTGCGGCCGTCGGCGGGGGCCGGCAGCGGCGCAGGCGGCGGCGCGCAGGAGCTCGTGCTCGGGCCGTTCCAGGGCAAGCCCGCCTGCGTGCGCATCGCGCTCGGCCGCGGCGTGTGCGGCACGGCGGCCGCCGAGCGGCGCACGGTGCTGGTGCCGGATGTCCACGCCTTCCCGGGGCACATCGCCTGCGATGCGGCCTCGAACTCGGAGATCGTGGTGCCGATGATCCGCAGCGCGCGCGGCGGCGCCGGCGGCGTACTGCTGGGCGTGCTGGACCTCGACAGCCCGAAGCTCGGACGCTTCGATGCGGTCGACCAGGCGGGGCTGGAGAGGATCGTGGCGACGCTCGTCGCGTCGCTCACCTGACGCGACATCGCGTCGCGTCGCTCACCTGACCGCTTACTGCTTCGCGCGCGAGATGTACTCGCCGGTGCGGGTGTCGACCTTGATGACTTCGCCCTGGTTGATGAAGAGCGGCACGCGCACGACCGCGCCCGTCTCCAGCTTGGCGGGCTTCTGACCGCCGGTGGCGGTGTCGCCGCGCACGCCGGGGTCGGTCTCGACGATGGTGGCCTCGATGTGGGCCGGCGGCGTGACGACGAGCGGCACGCCGTTCCAGAGCGTGACGATGCAGACCACGCCGTCCTTCAGCCACTGCGCGCCGTCGCCCAC
>RFTM01000055.1 GCA_009923475.1 Gammaproteobacteria bacterium
TGCGCGCCAAGCCGCCGCTGTCCAGACCTTCGCAACCCCGTTGCCGCGCGCCGCGGTTATCTTTTGGCTCCATGGATCCGCTGCGCGCCTTCACCGAACACCCGGCCTCCGTCGGCGAGAGCTATTTCAGTCACCTGCTGCAGGCGACGCGCTTCGGGCTGCGCATGATCGGCGCCGGCCTTGCCTGCCTGCTGCACGGCCTGTTCCCCTTCCTCTGCGTCACGCGCGGCTCAGACGCGATGTCCGCGCTGCACGCCGAGATGGCGGCGCGGCGCGCCAAGGCCGTGCGGGACTGCGCCGCGGTCCGGAGCCCCGCCGGAATCCGCTAGAATCTGCAGCGGTCCCCGGCCGCGCGGATGTCTCCTTGACCGCTTCCCACCCCGAACCCTCGGCGCTGCCCGAACTGCGCCTGCGCCGCGGCGAAGACCGCCGGCTGCGCGCGGGACACCCCTGGATCTTCAGCAACGAGGTCGACGTGGCGGCGACGCCGCTCACGGCCTTCGAGCCGGGGCAGCAGGTCCGCGTCACCACCGACCGGGGCCAGCCCGTCGGGGTCGCCTACGTCAACCCGGCGACGCTGATCGCCGCGCGCCTGCTCGCCCGCGACCGGACGACCGCCGTCGATGCCGACTGGCTCGCGGCGCGGCTGCAGGGCGCGCTCACGCTGCGCACCCGGCTCGCCGCCACGCCCCACTACCGCTGGGTGTTCGGCGAGTCCGACGGACTGCCGGGCCTGGTGCTCGACCGCTACGGCGATGTGGTGGTCGGCCAGGTCGGCACCCGCGGCATGGAGCGCCTGCGCGGGGCCGTCGAGGAGGCCGTGCGGCGGACGCTCGCGCCGCGCGCGCTCGTCTGGAAGAACGACTCGGGCGCGCGCGCCCTCGAGGGCCTGCCCGAAGAGGTGGTGACCGCCTGCGGCGAGACGCCGACCGCGCTCGAGGTCGTCGAGACGCTGCCCGGCGGGCCGGCCCTGCGCTTCACGCTGCCGCTCGCCGACGGCCAGAAGACCGGCTGGTTCTACGACCAGACCTTCAACCGCAGCCTGCTCGGGCGCTTCCTGCCGCGCGGCGCGCGCGTGCTGGACGTGTGCAGCTACGCCGGGGGATGGGCGTCGACGGCCGCGGCGCTCGGCGCCGGCGAGGTCGCCTGCATCGATTCTTCGGCGGCCGCGCTCGGCCGCGCGGTGGCCCATGTCGCGGCGGCGCGTGCCGCGCCCGGGCTGCCCACCACCGTGCTGCGCGGCGACGCGTTCGAGCAGCTCGCGGAGCTCGCCGAGGCGGGCCGCCGCTTCGATGCCGTCATCGTCGATCCGCCGGCCTTCATCAAGCGCCGCAAGGAGTTCCCGCAGGGCGTCGCCGCCTACCGCAAGCTGAACCAGCTCGCGCTGCGCGTGCTCGAGCCCGAGGGGCTGCTGGTGTCCTGTTCCTGCTCGTTCCACCTCTCGCCCGAGGACCTGCTCGGCGCCATCCAGGGCGCGGCGCGCCATGTCGACCGCTTCGTGCAGGTGCTGCACCAGGGCGGCCAGTCGCCGGACCATCCGGTGCATCCCGCCGTGCCCGAGACCCGCTATCTCAAGGCGTTTTTCTGCCGCGTGACGCGTCCCTGACGCTAGAATCGCGCGATGCTGACCTACCCCGGTTTCGACCCGGTCGCGTTCTCCCTCGGGCCGCTGCATGTGCGCTGGTACGGCCTGACCTATGTCATCGCCTTCGGCGTGGCGTGGTGGCTGGCGCGCCGGCGCGCGGCGCAGCCCGGGTCCACCTGGACGCCGCTCGATGTCGACGACTTCGTGTTCTTCGCGATGCTCGGCACCATCCTCGGCGGGCGCATCGGCTACGTGCTGTTCTACGGCCTGTCGTTCTGGGCCCAGGACCCCTGGTATCCGCTGCGCATCACCGACGGCGGCATGTCCTTCCACGGCGGCCTCATCGGCGTGCTGGTCGCGCTCGCCTGGTTCGCGCGCAGCCGCGGCAAGCGCGTGGCCGACGTCTTCGATTTCGCCGCCGCGCTGCCCGGCATCGGCATCCTCGCGGTGCGCATGGGCAACTTCATCAACGGCGAGCTCTGGGGTCGGCCCGGCGACGCGCCCTGGGTCATGATGGTCGATGGCGTGCCGCGCCATCCCACGCAGATCTACGAGGCGCTGCTCGAGGGCCTGCTGCTCGCCATCGTGCTGTGGTGGTTCACCTCCAAGCCGCGGCCGCGGCTCGCGCCCTCGGGTCTGTTCCTCGTGATGTACGGGCTGGGGCGCCTCACGGTCGAGTTCTGGCGCATGCCTGACGCCCACATCGGCTACCTCTACGGCGGCTGGCTCACCATGGGCCATCTGCTCACGCTGCCGATGCTGCTCGCGGGTCTCGCGCTGATGGCCCTCGCGTACCGGCGCGGCGAGGCCTCCGGCAACCTGCGCGCGACGGCCGCGGGCTGACGGGGCAGGCGGACATGCGCCAGTACCACGACCTCATGCGGCTGGTGCGCGACCACGGCGCGCGCAAGACCGACCGCACGGGCACGGGCACGCTGTCGGTGTTCGGGCACCAGATGCGCTTCGACCTGCGCGAGGGCTTCCCGCTCGTCACCACCAAGAAGGTCCACCTCAAGTCGGTGGTGCATGAGCTGCTGTGGTTCCTGCGCGGCGACACCAACACCGCCTACCTGCGCGAGCACGGCGTCACGATCTGGGACGAGTGGGCCGACCCGCAGGGCGAGCTCGGGCCGGTCTACGGCAAGCAGTGGCGCTCCTGGCCGACGCCCGACGGCGGCAGCATCGACCAGATCGCCGAGGCGCTGCGCCTGTTGCGCACGCAGCCCGATTCGCGCCGCATCATCGTCAGCGCCTGGAACGTCGGCGAGCTCGCCGAGATGGCCTTGATGCCCTGCCACGCGTTCTTCCAGTTCTACGTCGCCGAGGGCAGGCTCTCCTGCCAGCTCTACCAGCGCAGCGCCGACATCTTCCTCGGCGTGCCGTTCAACATCGCCTCCTACGCGCTGCTCACGCACATGATGGCGCAGCAATGCGACCTCGATGTCGGCGACTTCGTGTGGACGGGCGGCGATTGCCACCTCTACCTCAACCATCTCGAGCAGGTGGAGACGCAGCTCGCGCGCGAGCCGCGGCCGCTGCCCCGGCTCGTCATCCGCCGCCGCCCGCCCGGCATCTTCGATTACGCCTTCGAGGACTTCGAGTTCCAAGGCTACGATCCGCACCCGGCCATCCGCGCGCCGGTGGCGGTCTGAACGATCCCTATCACCCGACAGGAGAGCCCCCACCGTGCCGATTCCCGAGATGCGTACCAGCCGCTGGATCGAGGTCCGCGAATCCCCCATCCACGGCAAGGGCGTGTTCGCCGCGCGCCGCATCCCCAAGGGCACCCGCGTCATCGAGTACCTCGGCGACCGCATCTCGCACAAGGAGGCCGATGACCGGTACGAGGACCATGAC
Organism: Gammaproteobacteria bacterium; assembly: GCA_009923475.1. GTDB lineage: Bacteria > Pseudomonadota > Gammaproteobacteria > Steroidobacterales > Steroidobacteraceae > UBA964. The sequence goes on from RFTM01000055.1 coordinate 3,443, forward strand.
CCGAACGACAACCACACCTTCCTGTTCATCGTCGACCGCCATGTCGTCATCGATGCGGGCGTGGGCGGCAACGCCGCGCGCTTCATCAACCACTCCTGCGACGGCAACTGCGAGTCGGTGATCCAGGAGCGGCGCGTCTTCATCGAGTCGACCCGGACCATCGAGAAGGGCGAGGAGCTCGGCTACGACTACGAGATCGGCCGCGAGAAGGACGACCCGGACAACGTCGACGAGATCTTCGCCTGCCGCTGCGGCAGCCCGAAGTGCCGGGGGACCATGCTCTATCCGGCCGAGCGTCCCAAGAAGAAGCCGGCCAAGAAAAAGGCCAAGAAAAAGGCCAAGAAGGGCGCCAAGAAGCCGACGCGTCGCGGCAAGGGCGGTCGCGGGCGCTGAGCATGCCCGCGGCGCCGCAGATCACACTGGCGGTCGCCGTGGCCGACAACGGCGTGATCGGCCGGGACGGCGGCTTGCCCTGGCGGCTGCCGGAGGACCTGCGGCGCTTCAAGGCGGCGACGCTCGGCAAGCCGGTGCTGATGGGCCGCAAGACCTTCGAGTCGATCGGCCGCGCGCTGCCCGGACGCCTCAACATCGTGCTCACGCGGCAGGCGGGTTGGCAGCCGTCCGACCCGGCGGTGCGGGTCGCGCCCGACCTCGATGCGGCGCTCGCCCTCGCGGGTGACGCGCCGGAGGTCACGGTCATCGGCGGCTCCGAGATCTATGCGCTCGCGATGCCGCGCGCCACGCGCATCCTGCTCACCGAGGTGCACGGCGCGCCGGAGGGCGATGCCTGCCTGCCGCCGTTCGACCGGACGGTCTGGCGCGAGACCTCGCGCGAGCGCTGGCCGGCCGACGAGCGCCATGCCTACGACCTGAGCTTCGTCAGCCTCGAGCGCGTCCCCGCCGTCAATCCGCGTTGACAGGCGGCCCGCCGCGGGTTCCGCCCGTCGTCACGCTCCTGACACGCGTCGGACATCCGCGCTAGGATGCCTTCGACAGGGGGTTCCATGCGCTTCAAGAACTTGAAGCCGACATCGCTCGACATCGCCCACCGCGCGCAGGTGTCGCAGGCGACGGTCTCGCGCGCCTTGCGCGACAGCCCGCTCGTGCGCCCCGAGACCCGTGCGCGCATCCGGCAGATCGCCGAAGAGCTGCACTACCGCACCGACCACAGCGCCGCCGGCCTGCGCACGCGGCGCAGTCGCACGCTGGCGCTGCTGTTGTTCGAGGAGTCGCCCGACCAGGCGCGCATCAACCCCTTCTTCCTCAACATGCTCGGGCACATCACGCGTGCCGCGGCGCGGCGCGGCTTCGACCTGCTGCTTTCCTTCCAGCAGCAGAGCGACGATTGGCACACCGATTACGAGGTCTGCAACCGGGCCGACGGCCTGATCCTGCTCGGCTACGGCGACTACACGCTGTCGGCCGACCGGCTGCGCCATCTCGCCAAGAGCGGCGCGCACTTCGTGATCTGGGGCCCGGTCATCGAGGAATTGCCCGGCAACTACCTCGGCTGCGACAACGCGCACGGCGCGCGGCTCGCCACGCGGCACCTGCTCGGGCTCGGGCGCCGCCGCATCGCCTTCATCGGCACCGCGGGCGAGCAGTTCCCCGAGTTCCGCGACCGCTACGGCGCCAGCTGCGAGGCGCTGCGCGAGGCCGGCATCCTGCCCGACCCGCGCCTGCAGGCCGATGCGCAGTCCGACCCCGCCGAGGGGCATGCGGCGGCGCTGCGGCTGCTGCGGGCCGAAGTCCCCTTCGACGCCATCGTCGCGGCCAGCGACATGATCGCGATCGGCGCGATCCGCGCGCTCCAGGAGGAGGGCCTGCGCGTGCCGCAGGACGTGTCCGTGGTGGGTTTCGACGACATCGTCACGGCGGGCTTCTACAGCCCGCCGCTGACCACCGTGCGCCAGGATACGGCGCTCGCCGGCGAGCGCATCGTCGAGAACCTCGTGCGCCTCATCGAGGGCGACGAGGTGCGCTCGACGCAGATCACGCCGACGCTGGTGGTGCGCGGCTCCTGCGGCGCCGCCGGCTGACGACCGGCGCGATCAGTCGTCGACGCGCAGGGTCGCGAGGCCCGCAAGCGCCATCAAGCCGCCGCCCAGCACCAAGGCCCACAGGGGGTCGTCGCCGAACACGCGGTCGACGATCAGGCCGAGCAGGCTTGCGGCCAGGATCTGCGGGACCACGATGAAGAAGTTGAAGATGCCGACGTAGAGCCCGAGCTTGCGCACCGGCAGCGAGCCGACCAGCATGGCGTACGGCAGCGAGACGATGGAGGCCCAGGCGATGCCGACGCCGACCATGGGCAGCATCAGCCAGCGCGGATCGTCGATCAGCGCGAAGGACGCGAGGCCGAGGCCGCCGGCCACGAGGCACACGAGGTGCGCGCCGCGGCGGCCGAGCCGGCGCGCGAGCGCGGGCAGGAACAGCGCCGCCAGCGCCGCGAAGCCGTTGTAGGCGGCGAACAGCAGGCCCACCCAATTGGCGCCTTCCTGGAAAGCCGGCGAGTCGGGATCGGTGGCCCCGAAGTGGTGGCGTCCCACCGCGGCCGTGGTGTAGATCCACATCGCGAACAGCGCGAACCAGGTGAGCATCTGCACCACCGCGAGCTGGCGCATCACCTTCGGCATGCCGAACAGGTCGTTGACGATGGCGTGCAGCATGCCGCCGGTGCGGCCGGCCGCCTGCAGCGCCGCGACGCGCGCCTGCAGCAGGCCGAAGGCGATGAGGCCGCCGCCGAGCACGAGCAGCTCCTGCCGCCAGCCCTGGGTCTCGATGGCCGCGCAGAACGCGGCGCCCACCACGAGGCAGGCGAGCGCGCCCTTGTGGTACTGCGCGACGCTGCGTGTCGGGCGGTCGTCGGGGATGTCGACGGTCGGCACCGTGCCCGCGGCTGCGGCGGCCGCAGCCTCGGCGGCCTCGAAGGCATGCAGCTGCTCGGGCGGATATTCGCGGGTGCGCAGCACGCTCCAGAGCACCGCGCCCAGGAAGGCCGCGGCGCCGAGGTAGAACGACCACTCGACGCTGTCCGGGATCTCGCCGTCGGGCGCGGTGTTGGCGAAGCCGAGCCAGTTCGTGAACACCCAGGGCAGGGCCGAGGCGACGACGGCGCCGAGGCCGATGAAGAGGCTCTGCACCGAATAGCCGAGCGCGCGCTGGCGCTCGGGGAGCATGTCGCCGACCAGGGCGCGGAAGGGCTCCATGGCGATGTTGATGGACGCGTCGAGGATCCAGAGCAGCCCGGCGGCGATCCACAGGGTCGGGCTGTTGGGCATGGCGATGAGCGCGGCCGAGGCGAGCAGGGCGCCCCACAGGAAGTACGGCCTGCGGCGGCCGAGCGGTCCCCAGGTGCGGTCGCTGAAGTAGCCGATGACCGGTTGCACGAGCAGCCCCGTGACCGGGCCGGCGAGCCAGAGGATGGGCAGGTCGTCGATGTCGGCGCCCAGCGTCTGGAAGATGCGGCTGACGTTGGCGTTCTGCAGGGCGAACCCGAACTGGATGCCGAGGAAGCCGAAGCACATGTTCCAGATCTGCCCGACGCTGAGGTCCGGCTTGCCGCGCGGCGTGTCGCTCATGGATGTCCCCCCTTCGGCCGGAGTGTCCGCGCCGGTTCCGGTGCGCACAACGAAATGTAATCGTATTCACCATTCCGCAAAGGCCGCGCATCGCGAACAATGGCAGGTGCGCCCGGTCAGCGGGGCGCGACCCGGGGGGGAAGGGCGAGGGCATGCTGGACGACCATGAGACGGGCGCCGGGGCGGCCCAGGACGCCGCGGGCCGCCGCGCGGGCGATGCCGCCGAGGCGTGGTGGCGCGGCGCGGCCATCTACCAGATCTACCCGCGTTCCTTCGCGGATTCCGACGGCGACGGCACCGGCGACCTGCCCGGCATCATCGCCCACCTCGACCATGTCGCCTCGCTGGGCGTCGATGCGATCTGGGTCTCGCCGTTCTTCAAGTCGCCGATGGCCGATTTCGGGTACGACGTCAGCGATTACCGCGAGGTCGACCCCATCTTCGGCACGTTGGGCGATTTCGACCGTCTCGTCGCCGAGGCGCACCGCCGCGGCCTGCGGGTGATCATCGACCAGGTGATGAGCCACACCTCCGACCAGCACCGCTGGTTCCAGGAGAGCCGCCAGAGCCGCGACAACCCCCGCGCCGACTGGTACGTGTGGGCGGACCCCGCGCCGGACGGCACGCCGCCCAACAACTGGCTGTCCATCTTCGGCGGCTCGGCTTGGCAGTGGGAACCGCGCCGCGGGCAGTATTACCTGCACAATTTCCTGGTCAGCCAGCCCGACCTCAACTACCACAACCCGGCCGTGGCGGCCCAGATGCTCGAGGAATGCGAGTTCTGGCTGAAGCGCGGCGTCGACGGCTTCAGGCTCGACGCCATCAACTTCTGCTTCCACGACCCGCTGCTGCGCAGCAACCCGCCGAAGCCGCCCGAGCTGCGCAAGGGCCGCGGCTTCAGCGTCGACAACCCCTATGCGTCGCAGGTCCATCTCTACGACAACACCCGTCCGGAGATGCTGGGCCTGCTCGAGAGGCTGCGGGCGCTCATCGACCGCTATCCGCAGACGATGACGCTGGGCGAGATCTCCTCCGAGGATGCCATCGCCACGGTCGGCGAATACACCGCGGGCGACAAGCGGCTGCACTCGGCCTATTGCTTCGAGCTGCTGGTCGACCGGTTCTCCACGGCGCATGTGCGCGAGGTCATCGAGTCGCTGGAGCGCCGTTCGCCGGGCTACTGGCCGACCTGGGCCATCGGCAACCATGATGTCGCACGGGTGGCGTCGCGCTGGGCCTGCCCCGGGGTGCCGACGGCGGCGCGCGCCAAGCTGCTGAACGCCTTCCTGCTGTCGCTCAAGGGCTCGACCTGCACCTATCAGGGCGAGGAGCTCGGCCTCACCGAGGCGGAGCTGCCGCTGGAGGCGCTCAAGGATCCCTACGGCATCGCGTTCTGGCCGACCTTCAAGGGCCGCGACGGCTGCCGTACGCCGATGCCCTGGACCGATGCCGGGCCGCAGGGCGGGTTCTCGGCCGGCGCCCCGTGGCTGCCGATGCCGGCCGAGC
>RFTM01000541.1 GCA_009923475.1 Gammaproteobacteria bacterium
CGCCGCTCAGTATCCGCTCGTAGGAGACGCGCGGGACCTCGGCGGCGATGAAGTCGAGCAGGGCCCTCTCTTCGTCATCGGTCGGGGCGAAGGATGTATGTCCGCCCTCGCTGGGGATGACGATCCCGCTCTCGCAGTGCCTGACCGCGACGCCGAGCCCGGTGCCCGGACCCAGCACCACTTCGGTCCCCGTCTTGGCGCCGCCGCCGTGCTGGACGGCCACCGTAGAGCGCTCCGGCAGGTCGGCGATCGACGAACCGAGGGCCGCGAAATCGTTCATGACCTCGAGGCGCCGCAAACCGAACTGCTGCGCGATCGCGGGTGCGGAGAACCGCCAAGGCGAGTTCGTGAACGCGACCTCATCGCCGACCACCGCAGAGGCGACCGCAAGGCACGCTCCCTGCAAAGCCGAAGGCTCCAGCGCCTGCTCCTCGAAGTAGGCAGCCAGGGCACCGCTGAAATCCGCATGCTCGCGGACCTCGCGCACCCCGCGCTGCACGATCTCCCCCTGTCCGGGCTCGCCTGGCGGGTAACGGTACAGGGCGAAGCGCGCGTTGGTGCCGCCGACATCGCCGACGAGGATCGACCGCGCGGAGGACGGACCAGCGAGCGGTATCGCCGGCGCTGCGGCGGCCTGCGGGGTCATCCGGTCGCCTCGCCCGATGGCGGTCGGTTCGGTGCGGCAGTGGAATGCCGTACCAGGAGGCGCGAGCGGATCAGTTCGGGCGTCGCATCCGGTGTCGCGTGCGGCGCCGGCGACCTGCCCCCGATCATGTCGAGCAGCAGGGCCGTGGCGCGGTTGGCCATCTCGCGGATCGGTTGACCGACGGTGGTGAGCGACGGCCAAAGCTGCGTGGCGATAGGGATGTCGTCGAACCCGGCCAAGGAAAGGTCTTCCGGGATGCGCACGCCCCGCTCGTGGGCGAAGGCCATCACGCCGGCCGCCATCTCGTCGTTCGCGGCGAACACCGCGGTGGGCGGGACCCGCAGGCCCAGCAGCCGCCGACCCGCGGCGACGCCGCAGTCGAACGAGTTGAAACCCGGCACGATCATGTCATCGTCGGCCGGCAGGCCGGCTTCGGCCATCGCCCGCCTGAAACCCGCCGTGCGCCGCTGGACGGCGAGGTGGTCGGGATGACCGCAGACGAACGCGATGCGCCGATGGCCCAGCTCCAGCAAGTGCCGCGTCATGGCGTGGGACGCCTGCTCGTCGTCGGTGACGACGCTAGGGAAGCCTGCGGGCGACGCGCCGGGCGCGATCAGGGTCGTCGGGATCCGCTCGTCCGCCAGCGCGGCGAGGATGGTCTGGTTGTCGCACAACGGCGGGGTGAGGATCAGCCCATCGAAGCG
>RFTM01000542.1 GCA_009923475.1 Gammaproteobacteria bacterium
CCCAACTGCTTGCATGGGTGCTCAGCCGAGGCTGCGGCTCCTTAAGCGGTGATGCCCTGGCGGATCTGGTGGAGGGCCGTGGCGCCGGCCTGCGCTGCGAGGCCGCGGAGGACGCCTGCTGAGTCCAGTTCGGACTGGTCTGCGAAAGGGTCTGCAAGTAGGAAAGCGACGCGCTCTGCCCCAGGCCCGACGTGCCCGACGGACGCGCGAAGGCGGTGGGCACCAGACGAGCCGAGGGGGCCAGCAAAGCCGCCGAGCGCACCAGCGTCGTCGTGGTCGATGGACGAGCGTTTGCGCCGTTCACGGCCACGGTCAGCGCATCGCTGAGTCGCTCCGCCGCGAGCGCTCCATTCGCCAGCACCTCTTGCCGCAGGTTGTTGCGCTTCAAGGCGTCCGAGTAATCGGTCGCCTTGTACTCGTTGAACTTCGCGGTCGCCCGGTCTGACGCGCTCGTGGCGAGCCGCATCTTGGCCGTGACCAGCGGCGCGAACAGGCTCGCATCGCCCAGGTCAACCAGCGCATCGACGCACTTGCGGTACAGGTCGAAGAGCTTCTTCGTGACGCGGTCGTACTCCTGACGCGCCTTGACGTCGGGCTGATCTTCGTTCGTCGCGAATGTGCCGCACCCCGAGCCGCCCGCAACGAAACAGAGGTGACGGTCGATCGATGCGTTCAGCGCCGCAAGCGTCGTCGCGGCGACCAGCCGCACGCCGTCGGCGTATCGGTACTTCTTGGCCTCGCCCAGAGCGCTGTCCAGCGTCGCGACGAGCGACTCGCCGTTGCCGAGGATCTCTTGGCGCAGGTTGTTCCGGCGCAAGGCGTCCGAGTAGTCCACCTGCTTGTACTCGTTGAACTTGGCATCCACGAACGACTTGATCGTGTTCGCGCCGTTCACGAGCGCCTGCATCCACTTGTCCAGGCCCGCTTGGATCCTGAGAGCGCCAGCGCCGCCGAGCTTCTCGATCGCTGCGGTGTGTGCTTCGATCAAGGGTGCGATGACGCGGGCCTGCTCCTGCGCCGCCTTGTCGTTGCCGTGGTCTTCGTTGACCCCGAGCCGCCCGCATCCCGGCTGATCGTACAGGTAACAGAGGCGACGCTGGATCGCCGGTTCGAGGGCGCGGATGACCGACAGGCGCGCAAGCTGGACCGCGTCGTCCGAGGTTGCAGCGGCAATCGCCGCCTTGAACGCCGTGGCGGCAGCGGCTCCGTGAAGGCGTCGCGCGAGAGCACCCAGGCGTCATCGGGCAGGCTGCCCTGCGAGGTGAGCGTCTCCTTGCCGCCGATGCTCACGCCCCAGAGGCCGCGGTTGATGGAGTAGGCGGCGCCGTGCGGCGGCACCGGCAGG
>RFTM01000543.1 GCA_009923475.1 Gammaproteobacteria bacterium
CCTTGACCGGCCGCTTCCAGCCCTCGATCGCCACCTGCTTGCCGCGGGCGACCGCGAGCGCGCCCGGCGCGACATCTTTGGTGATGGTGGATCCGGCGCCGACCGTCGCGCCGTCGCCGATGGTGACCGGGGCGACCAGCACCGAGTTGGAGCCCGTGTGGGCGTCGGCGCCGATGGTGGTGTGGTGCTTGTTGGCGCCGTCGTAGTTGGCGACGATGGTGCCGGCGCCGATGTTGGCGCGGGCGCCCACCGTGGCATCGCCCACATACGCGAGGTGGTTGGCCTTCGAGCCCTCGCCCATGGTCGAGTTCTTGACCTCGACGAAGTTGCCGATGTGGACCTCGGCGCCGAGCGCCGCACCCGGCCGCAGCCGCGCGAACGGCCCGACGAGCGCGCCCGGGCCGACCTTGCACTGCTCGAGCACGCAATGCGCATGGATGCGCGCGCCGGCGGCGACCTCGCAGTCGCGCAGCACGCTGCCCGGGCCGACGCTCACGCCGTCGCCGAGCACCACGCGGCCCTCGAGCACCACGTTGACGTCGATCGAGACATCGCGGCCCGTGACCACCTCGCCGCGGATGTCGATGCGCGCGGGATCGGCGAGGGTGACGCCGGCGGCGAGCAGGGCGCGGGCGCGCAGGTGCCGCAGTTCCGCCTCGACCTCGGCGAGCTGCGCCTTGTCGTTGATGCCGAGCACCTCGGGGACGGTCGGCGCCAGGAGCGCGGCCACCTTGACCTTGTCCTTGACCGCCATCGCGATGATGTCGGTGAGGTAGTACTCGCCCTGCGCGTTGGCGTTGCGCAGCTTGCCGAGCCAGCCGCGCAGGCGCTTCACGGGCACGGCCATGATGCCGGTGTTGCCCTCGCGGATCTTGCGCTCGCGCGCGGTGGCGTCCTTCTGTTCGACGATGCGCAGCACCTTGCCGCGCGCGTCGCGCACGATGCGTCCGTAGCCGGTGGGATCGGGCAGCTCGACGGTGAGCAGCCCCAGCGACTTCGGGCCGGCGAGCGCGACCAGCGCGCGCAGCGTCTCGGGCCGCACCAGCGGCACGTCGCCGTAGAGCACGAGCGCGACCTCGTCGTCGCGCAGCGCGGGCAGCGCCTGCTGCACGGCGTGGCCGGTGCCCTTCTGCTCGGCCTGCAGCACCCAGGAACTGCGCGGCGCGGCGGCCTTGAGCGCACCATCGAGCGCGGCGCGCACCTGCTCGCCGCCATGGCCGTAGACCACGTGCACGGCGGCCGGCCCGCCGCCGACGAAGAACATGAGCTCCTCGCCGCCCGGGGTCTGCACCCGCAACTCACCGGACTTGATAAGCGTGAGCAGCGGCGCGTGCCGCGGGGCG
>RFTM01000544.1 GCA_009923475.1 Gammaproteobacteria bacterium
TGTAGACCTTGCAGGCGACGAGGCCGGTCTCGTTGACGACGAAGCGGCCGTCATAGGGCCACTCGCGCCACACGAACTTGGTCCCGTCGTTGAGGTCGGGCTTGTCGGCCTCGTGTTCCTTGCGCGAGATCGGGAACGCGAGCTTCCACTCGCGGTCCTCGCGCACCGCCTGCATGAACTCGTCGGTGATGAGCAGCGACAGGTTGAACTGGCGCAGCCGGCCGTTCTCGCGCTTGGCGCGGATGAACTCCATGGCGTCGGGGTGGCCGACGTCGAAGGTGCCCATCTGCGCGCCGCGGCGGCCGCCGGCCGACGAGACGGTGAAACACATCTTGTCGTAGATGTCCATGAAGGACAGCGGGCCCGAGGTGTACGCGCCGGCGCCCGACACGTACGCGCCGCGCGGCCGCAGCGTCGAGAACTCGTAGCCGATGCCGCAGCCCGCCTTCAGCGTGAGACCGGCCTCGTGGACCTTGTCGAGGATGTCGTCCATCGAATCCTCGATGGTGCCCGACACGGTGCAGTTGATGGTGGAGGTGGCGGGCTTGTGCTCGAGCGCGCCGGCGTTCGAGGTGATGCGGCCCGCCGGGATCGCGCCGCGGCGCAACGCCCAAAGAAAACGCTCGTACCAGTGCTCGCGCTCGGCCGGCGCCTCGACGTCGGCGAGGGCGCGGGCCACGCGCTTGTAGGTGTCGTCCATCGAGAGATCGATGGGCTTGCCGGACTTGGAGACCAACCGGTACTTCTTGTCCCAGATGTCGAGCGACGCCTCCTGGAAAGGGATGGCATCGAGGTCGTGGTCAACGAGCTTGACGACACTGTTCATGCGAAGCGGAACTCCCGTCGGAATACTTGAGGCCGGCGGTCAGGCCGGCGGAAAAACCCTGAAAAAACCGTGTAAAACCCCTGGACGGCGATGGAAGCCCGGTACTGGCCGACCCGGCTGCCCTCGGGCGCCGGGATTTTTTTGCCTGGTACCGGCCGGCCATCGTCCAAAGGCCGCACTCCCTTTTCGACCCCCCTCATCCCGGTGCACGGGGCACACAAGATGTTGTGTCGACGGGGGAAGGTTAAGCATGGCCCGGAACAGCGTCAAGTTTTGCAATGATTCTGTGATGAGAAAAAATGTTTAATGGAATCATAACTTTACGGTAACACCCGCCCCGAAACGATCCGTCAAGGCCAGCAGATTGGACGACCTGGGGTCTTGTACCCTCGTCGCAACATGTTGTGTCAGCCGCGCTTCACACCTCGTCCACAGGTTATCCCCTTGAAACCGGGTCCGACATCCGCATATCCCGCCACATGAGGGCCTGGTGCC
>RFTM01000545.1 GCA_009923475.1 Gammaproteobacteria bacterium
TCATCCGCCAGGCGCGGCACCGCAACCGCGTGGTCATCACCGCGACCCAGATGATGGAGTCGATGATCGTGAGCCCGGTCCCGACCCGCGCCGAGGTGAGCGACGTCGCCAACGCCGTGATGGACGGCACCGATGCCGTGATGCTGTCGGCCGAGACGGCGGCCGGCAAGCACCCCGTCAAGGCCGTGGCCGCGATGGCCGAGGTCATCGTCGGCGCCGAGACCTACCACCTCTCGCAGCACCGTCCGCGCGAGCGCTCGGGCGTCACCTTCACGCAGACCGAAGAGGCGATCGCGCACGCGGTGATGTACACCGCCAACCACATGAACGTGCGCGCCATCGTCGCGCTCACCGAGAGCGGCGCCACGCCGCTGTGGATGTCGCGCCTGCGCTCGGACATCCCCATCTACGCCTTCACCCGCCACGAGGCGACGCGGCGCCGCGTGATGCTCTACCGGGGCGTGCAGCCGGTCGATTTCGACGTCGCGCCGGGCGACCCGCTGCCCTTGCACGAGCGCGTGTTCGCGATGTCGCTCGAGCTCGGGCTGGTGGACGCGGGTGACCTCGTCATCCTCACCAAGGGCGAGCTCACGGGCGTGCAGGGCGGCACCAACTCCATGCAGATCGTGCAGGTGCACCGGCCGTGAGCCGGCCCGCGCGCTGGGCCATCGGCCTGCTGGCGGCGCTGCTGTCGCTCGCGGCGCTGGCCGCGCTGGCGGGCCTGTGGTTGCTGCGCGGTTCCTTGCCGCAGCTCGACGGACATGCGGCGGCCGGCGAGGGCGGCCCGCGCGCCGAGGTCGTCATCGAGCGCGACGCGGCGGGCGCGCCGACCGTGCGCGGCGGGAGCCTCGCCGATGTCGCCTACGGCCTCGGCTTCCTGCACGCGCAGGACCGCTTCTTCCAGATGGACGTCTCGCGCCGGTTCGCCGCCGGCGAGCTCGCCGCGCTGCTCGGTCCGCGCCTCGTCGACCAGGACCGCAAGGCGCGGGTGTTCCGCTTCCGCCAGGTCGCGCGTCGCGTGGTGGCGGACGCCACGCCCGAGCAGCGCGAAGTCTTCGAGGCCTACGCGCGCGGCGTCAACCGCGGCCTCGATTCGCTGCGCTCGCGCCCTTGGGAGTACATCCTGTTGCGCGCCACGCCCCAGCCCTGGCGGGCCGAGGACTCGGTGCTCGCGGTCCACGCCATGTGGTGGGAGCTGCAGTACGACGAGGTCGCGCGCGAGATCGCGCGCCGTTCCATCATGGCGCGCGTCGGCGAGCGGGTGGCCGATGCCAGCCTCGCGGGCGAGGTCACCTCGTTCCTGTTCCCGCACGGCGACGA
>RFTM01000546.1 GCA_009923475.1 Gammaproteobacteria bacterium
AGCACCACGAGACCCTGGTCTACGACAGCGGCCCGCTCGCCGAGCCCCTGACCCTGCTGGGCGAAGGCGTGGCCGACCTTCATGTGGCCGTCGATGCGCCCGATGCTGACGTGACCCTCTGGCTCGCGGAGCACCGCCGAGATGGCGCCACGGTGCGGCTCGCGTTCGGTCAGTTGCGACTGCGTTACCACGAGGGCTTTCACGCCGAGCGGCTGCTGGTCCCGGGCGAGCCGGTGGCCGTGCGTATCCCCATCACCTACGTGGCGCACACCCTGCCGGCCGGCAGCCGCCTGCGCCTGCTGGTGGGCGGGAACAACTTCCCCCTTGCCGACCCGAACTCGCACACCGGCGAACCCGTGGCCACCGCCACCGCGTGGCGGCGTGCGGTGCAGACGGTGTTCCACGACCCCCAGCGGCCCTCCCGCCTGACCTGGCCGGTCCTGCCATGACGACCCGCACCGACGTGATCATCCTGGGCGCTGGCATGGCTGGTGCCTCGCTCGCAGCCGAGCTCGCACCGCACCGCACGCTGGCGCTGGTGGAGCGGGAAGACCAGCCCGGCCGGCACGCCACCGGACGCTCGGCCGCGATGTTCTTCGAGAGCTACGGCAACGCCACCGTGCGCGCACTCACGCGCGCCAGCCGCGCGTTCTTCGACAAGCCGCCCCAGGGGTTTGCCGAAGCCCCGCTCCTCTCGCCGCGATGCGCGCTGTTCGTGTGCGATGCGCCTCGCCTGGAGGCGCTGGGCGCGATGCTGCACGGCCCTGACGCACCGCCCACGCTGCGCGAAATGGAGCTGCGCGACGCCCTGGCCTTGTGCCCCATCCTGCGGCCGGAGTGGCTGGCCAGGGCGGCGATTGACGAGTCAGGCAACGACCTGGATGTGGCCGCCATCCACCAGGGCTACCTGCGCACCGCACGTCGCTCGGGCGCCCTGGTCGCGCTCGATGCCTTCGAGACGCGGATCGATCGATGCCCAGACGGCTGGCGCGTGCTCACCCGAGTCGGCGAGTTCGTGGCACCCGTGCTCGTCAATGCCGCGGGGGCCTGGGCCGATGAGGTGGCGGTCCAGGCGGGCGTGTCGCCGATCGGGCTTCAGCCGATGCGTCGCACCGCGCTCACCTTGCCGGCGCCGCCTGGCATGGATATTGGCAAGTGGCCGCTGGTGATCGACGTCGAGGAGCAGTTCTACTTCAAGCCCGACGCCGGCCAGCTGCTGCTGTCGCCTGCCAACGAGGACCCGATGGACCCCTGCGATGCCGCGCCAGAGGAGCTAGACATCGCCATCTCGATCGACCGCTTCGAGCGGGCGACCACGCT
>RFTM01000547.1 GCA_009923475.1 Gammaproteobacteria bacterium
CGCGGCGCAAGATCTCGGGCGGGCCGCGGCAGCGCCCGCCCGGCGTCCCCGTCGGTCCGTTCGGCGCCGACAGCACCGCCGAGGAGGTCACGGCCGGGCTCGACCTCAAGGGCAAGACCGCGCTCGTCACCGGCGGCACCTCCGGGCTCGGTCGCGAGACGGCGCGCGTGCTCGCGCTGCGCGGCGCGCATGTGCTGGTCACCGGGCGCACGCTCGAGAAAGCGAAAGCCGCCTGCGCGGACCTGCCCGGACGCACCACGCCGATCGAGCTCGAGCTCGAGCGTTGGGGCACGGTGGCCGCCGCCGCCGACCTCGTGCGCACGCTCGGCATGCCGCTCGACATGCTGGTCTGCAACGCCGGCATCATGGCCTTGCCTGCGCTCGAGCAGGTCAACGGCATCGAGAAGCAGTTCGCCGTCAACCACCTCGGTCACTTCATCCTCGTCAACCGGCTGTTGCCGCAGGTCAAGGCCGCGCCGCAGGGCCGGGTGGTCGCGGTGTCGTCGCTCGGCTATCGCTGGGCGCCGCCCTCCGGCATCGAGTTCGACAACCTCTCGGGCGCGCGCGGCTACGAGCCGAACAAGATGTACGGCCAGTCGAAGCTCGCCAACGGGCTGATGACCCTGGAGCTCGCGCGCCGTCTCGGGGCCGAGGCGTCGGTCGCCACCGCCAATTCGGTGCATCCCGGGGTCATCAACACCGAGCTCGGCCGGCATTACCCGGCCTGGAAGCGCGCCGCCGGCAAGCTCATCGGCTGGACCTTCATGAAGACCGTGCCGCAGGGCGCGGCCACGACCTGTTACGTCGCCACGGCGCCGGCGCTCGCGCGGACGAGCGGCTGCTACTTCGAGGACTGCAACCCGGTGGTGCCGGCGCCCGGCAAGCACATGGACGACGCGGCGCTCGCCGAGCGCCTCTGGACGGTGTCCGAAGGACTGGTGAAGGAGTACCTCGCATGACCGCGACCCGCCACATCTTCCAGGCCGCCCTCGGTGTGCTGCTCGCCTCGGCGTTGACCGCCGCACCCCTCCGTGCGGAGGACCTGCAGCTCGTCCGCGCCAAGCTCGGCGCCTCGGCACAGGCCGCCTTCCTGGCGGGCGATGCGGCGGCGATCGCCCGGCTGCAGGCCGATGCCGCCCCGTGGGCGAAGTCCGCAGACCCGCTCGAGCTCTATGCCTACGCCTTCGTGCAGTTCCGCGCGCAGCAGCTCGCGCTCGGCGCCAAGCGCGAGGGGCCCGCCAAGGCGGCCGGCGAGGCCTGCGTCGCGGCCACCGAGGCGGCCGTCAAGGTGCGACCGAAGTTCGCCGACGCCTATGCGCT
>RFTM01000548.1 GCA_009923475.1 Gammaproteobacteria bacterium
TGCCTCACCTCGGCCTCCGGCATCAACGCCATCACGCAGCTGCTGATGGCGCTGACGCGCTCCGGCGACCATGTGGTGCTGTTCATCGAGGGCTACGGCCCGACCCGCCAGTTCGTCACCGGCATGCTGGCGGACTATGGCGTCGGCCACACGATGCTGCGGCTCGACGACCTCGAGGGCCTGCGCGCGACGCTCGCCGCCCGGCCGGTGAAGCTGGTGTTCTTCGAGTCGCCGACCACGCCCGCGGGCAAGGTCGCCGACATCGCGGCGATCGCGGGCCTCGCGCGCGAGCACGGCGCCTTGAGCGTCATGGACAACACCCTCGCGGGCTTCCACCAGCACGGCGAGCACCCGGTGGACCTCTTCGTGCACAGCCTCACCAAGTTCGCGACCGGCGCGGGCGACGTGATGGGCGGTGCCGTGATCGGCGATGCGGCGCTCATCAGGACGCTGCGTCCGACCTTCCAGCTGCTCGGCGCGCCGCTCGACCCGCTCGCGGCATCGCTGATGGTGCGCGGGCTAAAGACCTACCTGCTGCGCTACCGCGCACAGTCGGCGCATGCACTGGAGGTGGCCCGCTTCCTCGAGGGCCATCCGGCCTGCGCGCGCGTGATGCACCCCGGCCTCGATTCCCACCCGCAGGCCGCGCTGGCGCGCGCGCAGATGGCCGATGCGGGCTGCGTCATCACGTTCTCGCTGCGGGCGGGGGCGGAGGCCGGTCGCCGCTTCACCGAGGCGCTGCAGCTCTTCGCCTGCACGCCAAGTTACGGCTCCACCGAGTCGCTGGTGCTGCCGCCGCAGCTGTTGCAGCCCCGCGATCTCGACGCCGCCCAGCGCGCGGTCTGCGGCCTTGACGAGGGCAGCGTGCGGCTGTCGATCGGCCTCGAAGACCCGCAGGACCTCTGCGCCGACCTCGCCCAGGCGCTCAGCGGCCTTTGAAGGCCGCCTTGCGCTTGCCGACGAAGGCGGCGAGCCCTTCCTGCGCGTCCGCCGTGGCGCCGAGCCCCGAGATCGACTCCGCCTCCATGGCCAGCTGCCGCTCGAGGCTGTGGCGATGGGTCTCGGCCAGCAGCCGCTTGACCTTGCCGTAGGCGAGGGTGGGCCCCGCGGCGAGCTGGCCTGCGACCTCGCGCGCGCGGTCCATCAACCGGTCGTCGGCGACCACTTCGCTGACGAGGCCGAGCGCCAGCGCTTCGTCCGCGCTGAGCACCGGGTTGAGCAGCATCAACCGCTTGGCCTGCAGCAGCCCGACGAGCCGCGGCAGGAAGAAGCTGCTGCCGCCATCGGGCGAAAGCCCGATCTTGGTGTATGCCATGGTG
>RFTM01000549.1 GCA_009923475.1 Gammaproteobacteria bacterium
CGCAGCTTCCGCAAGTTCCTGTGGCGCGACATGCCCGGGGCCGACCTGCCGCCGGGCTGGTACGGACCTGAGGCGCTCGCGGTGCTGCCGCTCTCCTCGAAGAGCCACTGGGACCTGCCCTTCGAACTGCCCGCGGCGCCAGGTGCATCGCCCGGCGCGGCACCGCATGTGCTGCATTTCCTGGTCAGCCACCCGACGCCGCCCGCCTTCGACGGCCCCGAGGACCGCAACGGGCACCGCAACCGCGACGAGATCCGGCTGTGGATCGATTTCCTTTCGGCGTCGGGCGACTACCTCGTCGACGACGCCGGGCGCCGCGGTCCGTTGGCGGCGGACGCGTCATTCGTGATCGCCGGCGACCTGAACGCCGACCCCGACGACGGCGGCAGCCGCCGCAAGGACGGTGAACCGAGGGGCGCCATCGGCCGCCTGCTCGACCACCCGCGGGTGAACCGCGAGGTCGCGACGGTCCGTCTCGTGCCGCAGAGCGCCGGCGCGGCGCAGGCGTCCGCGCGGCAGGGCGGCGCCAACGCCGCCCACCAGGGTGCGCCCGCACAGGACACCGCCGACTTCAACGATGCGGGGCCCTACGCCCCCGGCAACCTGCGCGTCGACCACGTGCTGCCCTCGGCCGACCTCGAGGTCTGCGCATCGGGCGTCTACTGGCCGACCACCGAAGACCCGGGCTTCGCGCTGGTCAACGACGACACGGCCGCCAGCAGCGACCACCGCCTCGTGTGGGTCGACATCGCCCTGCCCGGCGGCCGCTGTCCCGGCAAGCGCTGACCCGCGGCCTGCCGGCGGGCGGCGCGCTCAGCGCGGCGGGACGGGCTCCAGCAAGGAATACTTGCGCGCCGTGTTGGCGGATGCGCATTCCGCGGCGGTCATCGGCGGCGCGCAGGCGCCGGACAGCAGCGCGCGCTCCCAAGACCCGTACATCGCGTTCGGCAGCAGGAACCAGCGCGCGCCGAACATCGGCATCAGCGCCTCGCGACGCTGCTCGAACACGGCGCGGTCGACGAAATCATTGAGGTCGTCGCCGGCCAGCGCCACGATGCGGTGGGTCTGCGCGATGTAGGCGCGGCGCGAAGACTTGCTGCTGCTGTCCCAGTCCGGGCGCTCGGCGCGCAGCAGCAGCGTCGCGGCGTCGTCGGCGTTCGGCAGCCCGAGCGCCACGAGGTTGCGCTGCGTCGCGGTCTTCGCCGGGCAGGGGTCGCCCGTCGCGGGGCGCTGCCGCGGGCAACCCCGGTTGGTCACGTAGAAGATGCGGTGTCCCGCACGCGCCGCCGCCGCCAGGAACTCGCGCGCGCCCGGGA
>RFTM01000550.1 GCA_009923475.1 Gammaproteobacteria bacterium
CCGGCTGACCGCCCTCGATGCTCACGAGCGTCGCGAGCGGGTGTGCCGCGATGAACGCAGCGATCTGCGCGTCATCGCTTTCCGAGAACACTGATGGGATGTACATTCTGTGCAGACGATAACACGGGGGAGTGCAGCGCCATGATCACGGGACTTTACGCGGGCCTTTGCGGCCTGCTCTTCATCTGGTTGTCCTGGAAGGTGATCGTCGAGCGTCGCCGCTCCAAGGTCGGGCTCGGCGACGGCGGCGACCCGGACCTGCAGCGCGCCATCCGCGTGCACGCCAACTTCATCGAGTACACGCCGCTCGCGCTGGTGCTGCTCGCGCTCGCCGAGATGTCGGGCGTGGCCGACGTCGTGGTGCACGGCTTCGGCATCGCGCTGGTAGCCGCGCGCGTGCTGCATGCGCAGGGGCTGGGGGCGACGGCGGGTTACTCGCGCGGGCGCTACTTCGGTACGCTCGGTACCTGGCTCATCATCGTCGGCCTGAGCCTGCTGCTGGTCGTGACGACGCTGCGGGCGATGATGTGACCGCCGTCGTGGCGGTCGGCGGCGCCATGCCTTAGAGTCGCGCCCGTGACGACCGCCGCCCACGACCTGCTGCGGCCGACCCTCGTCGGCGACCTCGTGCACCTCTCGCCGATGCTGGCGGGCGACCACGACGCGCTCTACGAGGTCGCGAAGGACCCGCTCATCTGGGAGCAGCATCCGTCCTGGGACCGCTACAAGCCGGAGGTCTTCCGCGCGCTCTTCGACAGCGGCCTCGCCTCAGGCGGTGCGCTGGTGGTGCGCGACGCCGCGACCGGCGAGGTCATCGGCTCGACGCGGTTCTACGACCACCAGGCGCAGGCGCGCTCGGTCGCCATCGGTTACACCTTCCTCGCGCGGCGCTGCTGGGGCGGCTCGTTCAACCACGAGATGAAGCGCTTGCTGCTGGCGCACGCGTCGCGGTACTGCGACCGCGTCTGGTTCCATATCGGCAGCCAAAACATCCGATCGCGCACGGCCATCACGCGCGTCGGCGGCGTGCTGAGCCATGAGGTCGCGGCAGACCCGGCCTTCGGCCACAAGGACATGGCCTACTACTACATCGACGTCGCGCCGCTGCGGGCGGCCTAGCCCGTCAGGGCGGCGAGCTTCGCGCGCAGGAACAGCACCGCGTCGCGGCACTTCAGGGGCAGCGTGCGCGGCGCGGGCAGCGCCGGGTCGAGCGGCGCGAACGGCATGATCAGCATCAGCACGGCGTACAGCAGGATCATCCCGCCGCCCGTCAGGAAGAGCAGCAGCAGCGCGAGCACGCGCACCAGCGTGGG
>RFTM01000056.1 GCA_009923475.1 Gammaproteobacteria bacterium
TTCTCCATCCCGGTCGTCACCTTCGTCGACGTGCCGGGCTTCATGCCGGGCACCTCGCAGGAGTACGGCGGCATCATCAAGCACGGCGCCAAGCTGCTCTACGCCTACGCCGAGTGCACCGTGCCCAAGATCACGGTCATCACCCGCAAGGCCTACGGCGGCGCCTACGACGTCATGGCCTCGAAGCACCTGCGCGGCGACATCAACTTCGCCTGGCCGAACGCCGAGATCGCGGTGATGGGCGCCAAGGGCGCGGTCGAGATCATCTTCCGCGAGGAGAAGGGCGACCCGGCGAAGCTCGCGGCCCGCGAGGCCGAGTACAAGGAGAAGTTCGCCAACCCGTTCATCGCCGGCGCGCGCGGCTACATCGACGACGTGATCATGCCGCACGGCACGCGCCGGCGCGTGTGCCGCGCGCTCACGGTGCTGCGCGACAAGAAGATCGAGGAGCCGTGGCGCAAGCACGGCAACATCCCGCTGTGACCGCGTCCAGGAGACCTGCAGGCATGTTCAAGAAGATCCTCATCGCCAACCGCGGCGAGATCGCCTGTCGCGTCATCAAGACGGCGCGCCGCATGGGCATCAAGACGGTGGCCGTGTACTCGGAGGCCGACAAGGACGCGCGGCACGTCGAACTCGCCGACGAGGCGGTGCTGATCGGGCCCGCGCCCTCGCGCGAGTCCTACCTCGTGCAGGACCGCATCATCGAGGCCTGCCGGCAGACCGGCGCCGAGGCGGTGCATCCGGGCTACGGCTTCCTGTCCGAGAACGCGGAGTTCTCGCGGCGCGTCGAGGAGGCGGGCATCGTCTTCATCGGCCCGAAGCACGGCTCCATCGCCGCGATGGGCGACAAGATCGCCTCCAAGGCGCTCGCCGCCAAGGCGGGCGTCAGCACCATCCCGGGCTGGAACGACCCGATCGAGACGCCCGAGCGGGCGGTCGAGATCGCCAAGGGCATCGGCTACCCGGTGATGATCAAGGCGAGCGCGGGCGGCGGCGGCAAGGGCTTGCGCGTCGCCCGGGACGACAAGGAGGCCTTCGAGGGCTTCAGCTCCTGCCGCAACGAGGCGCGCAACAGCTTCGGCGACGACCGCGTCTTCATCGAGAAGTTCGTCGAGGAGCCGCGCCACATCGAGATCCAGGTGCTCGGCGACGGGCACGGCAACTGCCTCTACCTCTGGGAGCGCGAGTGCTCGATACAGCGCCGCCACCAGAAGGTGATCGAGGAGGCGCCCAGCCCCTTCCTCGACGACAAGGTCCGCAAGGCCATGGGCGAGCAGGCGGTCGCGCTCGCGAAGGCCGTGGACTACCAGAGCGCCGGCACGGTCGAGTTCGTGGTCGGCAAGGACAAGTCCTTCTACTTCCTCGAGATGAACACCCGCCTGCAGGTGGAGCACCCGGTCACCGAGTGCATCACCGGGCTCGACCTCGTCGAGCAGATGATCCGGGTCGCCGCCGGCGAGAAGCTCGCCTTCAAGCAGAAGGACATCAAGCGCGAGGGCTGGGCGATCGAGTGCCGCATCAACGCCGAGGACCCGTTCCGCAACTTCCTGCCCTCGACCGGACGGCTCGTGAAGTACCGGCCGCCGATGCAGAACATGGAGGCGGCGCAGCCGGTCCCTGACGGCGGCGGCGTGCGCGTCGACACCGGCGTGTACGAGGGCGGCGAGATCCCGATGTTCTACGACTCGATGATCGCCAAGCTGATCGTGCACGGCCGCGACCGCGCCGACGCGATCGCGCGCATGCGCGAGGCGCTCAACGGCTTCGTGATCCGCGGCATCTCGAGCAACATCCCCTTCCAGGCGGCGTTGCTCGCGCATCCGCGCTTCATGGCGGGCGACTTCAACACCGGGTTCATCGCCGAGCAGTACCCGAAGGGCTTCACCAGCGCCTCCGTGGCGCACGACGAGCCCGGCTTCCTGCTGTCGCTCGCCGCCGTGTCGCAGCGCCGCGTGCGCGAGCGCGCGGCGACGCTCACCGGCCAGCGCCGCCACCGCGAGGTCCGCATCCGCGAGGACTTCGTGGTGGTGCTGACGGACGAGACCGGACGCCGCGACCAGATCCCGGTCAAGGTGCGGCCGCAGGGCCCGATGTTCCACGTCACCATCGCGGGCCAGACGCACGAGGTCGCCTTCGAGGACAACCTGCGCGACATCGCGGTGCACGGTTCCTTCGACGGCCGGCCGTTCTGCGCGCAGATCGAGCGCATCGGGCTCGGCTTCCGCATCTCGCACAACGGCGCGTCGCTGTTCGCGCGCGTGTTCTCGCCGCGCCAGGCGGAGCTCGAGGCGCTGATGCCGTTCAAGGCGCCGCCCGACCTCTCGAAGGTGCTGTTGTCGCCGATGCCGGGCCTGCTGGTGGACGTCGCGGTGCAGCCGGGCCAGACCGTGCGCGCCGGCGAGAAGCTCGCCGCCATCGAGGCGATGAAGATGGAGAACATCCTGTTCGCCGCGCAGGACTGCGTCGTCGCCGAGGTGCTCGCGGGCAAGGGCGACAGCCTGGCGGTCGACCAGGTGATCATGAAGTTCCAGTGAGGCGCGCCCGATGACGCAGCAGCAGGCAAGGCCGTTCCGCGTGCTCGGCATCCAGCAGGTCGCGATCGGCGGCCCCGACAAGTCGCGCCTGCGCCGGCTTTGGGTCGACATGCTCGGGCTCGAGGTCACCGGGCATTTCCGCAGCGAGCGCGAGAACGTCGACGAGGACATCTGCTCGATGGGGCAGGGCGCGCACCGCGTCGAGGTCGACCTCATGGAGCCGATCGATCCGCAGGGCAAGCCTGCCGTGCATGCGACGCCGCTCAACCACATCGGCCTCTGGATCGACGACCTGCCGACGGCGGTCGAGTGGCTCACTAAGCAGGGCGTGCGCTTCGCGCCGGGCGGCATCCGCAAGGGCGCCGCAGGCCACGACATCTGCTTCCTTCACCCGAAGGCGAACGACGAGTTCCCGATCGCGGGCGAGGGCGTGCTCGTGGAGCTCGTACAGGCGCCGCCCGAGGTGATCGAGGCGCTCGGCGGCCGCTGAGCGCGCCTCAGCCCTCGAGGCGCTGCACCGCGACGATGATCGTGCCCGGGCCGCCGTGCACGCCGATGGCGGCGCCCATGTCCGTGAAGTCGCAGCGCTCGACGACGCCGGGCGGCAGCGCCGCCAACAGCAGTTCCTTGAACTTCCGCCCCGCTTCCGGGCGGTCCGCATGCCCGACGATCAGGCGCAGCTTCGCCTGCGTTCCGCCGGTGGCCCGCCGCGCCACGTAGCGCGCGAAGCGCTCGATGCGGCGGTGGTTGCCGATCAGGCCGCCGCCCGCCTTGACGCGGCCGTCCGGGAAGGTCCGCAGGATCACGTTGAGCCGCAGCCAGCGGGCGATCCGTCCGACCACCGCGGGGACGCGGCCGCCGCGCACCGCGAAGTCCACGCGCTCCAGCATCGCGAAGGTGAAGGTGCGCGTGCGGGCCTCGGTCGCGACGGCCATGACCTCCTCGAAAGACCGGCCCGCGGCGGCGGCCTCCGCGGCGGCGATGGTCACCAGCGCCTCGCCCACCGAGGCGTTGAGGCTGTCGACCACGCCGACCTTGCGGCCCTCGGCGCTCACGCGCTGCGCGGCGAGCACGGCGGCGTTGTAGGTGCCGCTGTGCCGCGCCGTGAGGTTGACGGAGACGATGGACTCGAAGTGCGAGGCCAGGAACTCGTAGATGCGGCGGAAGTCGCCGGGCGGGGGCTGCGAGGTCTTGGGGTGGTCGGGGTTGCGCGCGAGCTCGTCGTAGAACTCGCCGGAGGTCATGCTGACCTTGTCGAGGTAGGAGACGCCGCCGAAGTGGATGCGCGCGGCGACCATGTGGATGCCGAGGCGCTCGGCGGCGTCCTCCGGCAGGTCGCTGCCCGAGTCGGTGACCACGACCACGCGCTGCGCGCGGCGATGGTGGGTCGCGCCCTGCTGCATGCGCATGTCATCGGCCTTCTGACCCTGCACGGTGCCGAAACCGCCCGCGAGGCGGAACACGGCCTCGGGATCGTCGCAGTGGATGTGGATCTTGGCTTTGCGCGTGCTGCCGCTGACCACGACGCTCGCGCCGGCCGTGCCCATCGTCTCGCGCAGCGCGCGCAGCTCGATGACGCCGCCTTCCTCGGCGACGACCAGGCATTCGGTGCAGAAACGGAAGTCCTGGTCGGCCGCGACGGGCGCGGCCTCGGCCATCGACTCCTCGCCCGCGTGCACCGGCGCGCGCGCGACCGACAGCTCGCCGGTCTGCAGCCAGCGCAGCATGCCCTCCAGCACCTCGACGAAGCCGAGCGCGCCCGCGTCCACCACGCCGGCGGCGCGCAGCTCCTCGAGCTGGCCGCGGGTGCCCTCGAGCGCGGCGCGCACGCGCGACATCGCGCGCTCGAACAGCGTCGCGTAGTCCGGCGCGGCCTTCTCCGCGCGCAGCGCCTCGGCGAAGGCGCGCAGCACCGTGAGGATGGTGCCCTCGCGCGGTTGCTGCAACGCGTCGCGGGCGTAGGCCGCGCCGGCGCCCACGGCGGCGACGAACCCCTCGATGCCGAGCCTCGCGCGTTGCGCCGCGCCGTCGCCGAGACCGAGCAGGAACTGCGCGAGGATCGCGCCCGAGTTGCCGCGCGCGCCGTCGAGCGCGGCATCCGCAGCGCGGGCGAGCAGCTTGCCGGCATCGGGCTGCGGCTCGCGGTCGAGGGCGGCGAGCACCGCCGCGAGCGTCATCGACATGTTGGTGCCGGTGTCGCCGTCCGGCACCGGGAAGACGTTGATCTTGTTGAGATGGTCGGTCTGTTCGAACAGCCGGTAGATGCCGGCGCGCAGCAGCTCGGCGAGCTGCAGGCCGTCGAGTTCGTCGATCGGTGCGGAGGCCACGCGGACGCCGTTCATGGGTCAGGGCTCGAGCGGGACCTTGAAGGCGCTGCCGCGATGGTCGAGCACCACGCCATCGGCCTCGATGCGCTCGACGCGCAGCCCGTCGGCGGCCACATCACCCTCGCGCAGGCGTTGGCCGTTGAGGAACACGAAGCGCTTGGCGGGATCGGCATCGTAGACGTGCAGCGAGACCTGCACCTCAGGTACCGCGCCGCCTGCGGCCAGCAGGTCGTCACGCGTGCGCGCGGGTGGCACCGCGACCGGCGCGGCGGGCGCCACGTTGCTGGATGCGGTGCCGACGGGCGTCGTCGGGCCGGATGACGCCGCAGACGGCGCCGACGGGATCGGCGTCATGGGCGGCGTGCCGGCCGGCGCGGCGGGCATCGGTGCGGGCATCGTCGCGGGCGGCGGTGCGCTGGCCATGGCGGGCGCGGTGACCGTGGTCGCGGGCGGCGCCGCGATCGCGCTGCGCTCGCCGCGCAACAGCACGTAGAGCAGCACCAGCAGGTTCAGGCCCAGCAGCAGTCCGAGCGCGAGGAACCACGCCGGGAAGCGGCGTCGGGTGGGCGCCGGACGCGCGTCGAACATCGCGGGATGTTCCTGGCGCAGGCGCGCGTTCTCGGACTTGCGGAGCGCATCGAGGATGAATGACATGACGACTGCGGCGGCGGCCGCCGCTCCCCCTTTTTTGGTGCCGTTCCGATCGACGCGGGCGAGTATTGCACGGCCGGGGCGTGCGCGGCATAGTCCGGCGCATCGTGCACTCCAGCGCCCACAGTTGGCCGCGGCAGCCGCTGCCGGCGGTCGGGCCGGCAGCCGTCGATCCCCCGCCGCGCGGCGATGCCGGCGTGGCGCTCTGGCTCGCCCGGCTCGACGATTTCGACCCCGATATGCTCGCGCCCTCGCTGGATGCCATCGATCAGGGTCGTGCCTCGCAGATCGCCGATCCCGGCGCCCGGCGGCGCTTCGTCGTCTCGCGCGGCCTGCTGCGTCGCCTGCTCGCCCCGCGCCTCGGCATCGCGCCTGAGGCGTTGCGGTTCGCGCTCTCGGCGCATGGCAAGCCGCAGCTCGACCCGGACGCCGCAGGGCGCGCCGCGCCGCAGTTCAACCTTTCGCACGCCGGTGGCTGGTGGCTGATGGCGGTCGCCGACGGACCGGTGGGCGTCGATCTCGAGATGGCCGGTCGCAACGTGGATGCCGTGCGCATCGCGACGCGCGTGTTCACGCCGGGCGAGCAGGCGGCGCTGCGGCTCGCGGCCGGCGACGAGGCGGCTTCGCGCGCCGCATTCCTCGACTGCTGGACCCGCAAGGAGGCGCTGCTCAAGGCGCTGGGCACCGGTTTCGCAGGCGGTGCGCAGGCGTTCCATGTCGGGCCGGGTCCGGGCGACACCCTCGTTCCCACGCCCGACGGCGCTTGCGCAGCGCTCCGGGTGCGTTCGCTCATGCTGCCGTTCGCGGCCCATGCCGCCATCGCGTGCCCGCCATCCGTCGCGCGTTTCGGACGCGCATGGCTGCAGGGAGACATCGCTTGAAGCCCGTGCCGCAGCCCTCGTCCCGGCTCGACCGGCTGCGCGCGGCGACCGGCACCGACGGCGCATGGGGCATCGCCTTGCTCGTCGCCTGCGCGCTGCTGCTCGCGCTCGCCTCCGGCGGCGAGCCGCTGCAGCAGGCCTTGCGCTGGTCGCGCGGCGGCATCGCCGCGGGCGAGCATTGGCGCTGGGTCACCGGGCACTTCGTGCACCTCGACCTCGCGCACGCCGCGCTCAACGCCGCGGGGCTCGCGCTCGTCTGGGCGCTGTTCGCGCGCGTCTACACGCCGCGCCGCTGGCTGCTGATCGCCTCGCTCGGCATCGCGGGCATCGACCTCGGTCTCTGGTGGCTCTCGGACATCGAGTGGTACGTGGGGCTCTCGGGGCTGCTCAACACGCTCGCCGCCGCCGGCATCGTGCGCGAGATCGTCGACGGCGACCGCATGGCTTGGGTCGTGGGCCTGCTCGGCCTCGCCAAGCTGGTGTCGGAGAACCTCTCCGGGCCGATGCCCTTCATGCAGCCCGGCATCCCGGTGGTGCTCGATGCGCACCTCTACGGCGCGCTGGTCGGCATGGTCTGCGGGCTGGTGATGCGCCGCTCAACGCCGGTCGCGACGCAGGCCGCTGGCGCGTGACACGGCCGCGCTGCCGTAGCGGCCGCGTATGGCATCGAGCGCGGCGTCCAGCCGCTCGTTCTGCGCCCGGCCCGCATCGGCGAAGAGGTCCGGCTGCGCTGGCGTCGTGAAGCCCGAGGTCGACACGCCGAGCAGCCGCAGCCGCGGCTTGCGCGCCGCGGCGAGCCAGGCATCGAGCAGCGAGCGCGCCTGCGCGGCGATCACCCGGCTTTCGGCGGTCGGCGTCGCGAGCGTCACCTGGCGCGTGAAGGTCCGGAAGTCGTGGCGGCGGACCTTGATGGCGATGCACGTCGCCTGCAGCTCCTTGTCGCGCAGCCGCGCCGCGACCTTGTCGGCGAGCGCGGTGAGCTCGGCGTGCATGTCCGCGGGATCCGCGAGGTCCGTCTCGAAGGTGCGCTCGTTGCCCACCGACTTCTCGTCATGCTCGGGGATGACCTCGCGGTCGTCGATGCCGCCGGCGCGGTCGCGCCACCCGGCCCAGTGCCCGCCGAAGAGCGGCCGCAGCGTACGCTCGTCGGCGCGACGCAGCGCGCCGAGCGTGGTGATGCCGGCCGCTGCGACTTCTTCGCCTTTCTTGCGGCCGAGGCCGGGCAGGCGGCGCACCGGCAGAGGATCGAGCACCGCGTGGATGCGGTCGGCGGTGACCACCGTCAGGCCGTCGGGCTTCTGCAGGTCGGAGGCGATCTTCGCGACCAATTTGTTGGGCGCCACGCCCACCGAGGCGGTGAGGCCGGTGACCTCGAGGATGCGCCGCTTGATGTCGCGCGCGATGGCGACCGCGTCGCCCTTGAGCAGCCGGCTGCCGGTGACATCGAGGTAGGCCTCGTCCAGCGACAGGCCCTGCACCAGCGGCGTGCACTCGTGGAACACCGCGAACACCTGCGCCGACACCTCGGCGTAGCGCGCCATGCGCGGCCGTACGCAGACCGCCTGCGGGCAGAGCTCGAGCGCGCGCCGGATCGGCATCGCCGAGCGCACGCCGAACCTGCGGACCTCGTAGCTCGCGGCGGCGACGACGCCGCGGCCGCTCGTGCCGCCGACGATCAGCGGCAGGCCGCGCAGCTCCGGCCGGTCGTGCTGCTCGACGGACGCGTAGAAGGCGTCCATGTCGACATGCAGGATGGCGCGCGCGGGATGCGACGGGCCGGCCGTCGGGGCGGCGTCCACGCGGTCAGAAGGTGAGCAGCGCCGCAAGACCCGTGAAGGCGAGCGCCAGCGACGCGGACAGGAAATACAGGAAGCCCAGCGCCGCGGCCTTCACCACGGTCTTGCCGCGCGGTTCGCCGTAGAAGCTGAGCATGCTTCGGTAGACGTACCATGCGGCCCAGACGCCGAGGACCGGTGTCGTCAGCGACGCGACGGCCGGCGGCAGCGCGGCCGTGAGCAGCCGTTCGATCGAGAGCGCGATGAACAGCGCGCTGTGGTTGTGCACCAGCAGCAGCAGATGCTCGGCGTAGAGCCGGCGCGGCCGCCAGTAGAAGGCGAGCGGCAGCAGCGCGA
>RFTM01000551.1 GCA_009923475.1 Gammaproteobacteria bacterium
TCAGCCGAAGCGGCCCGTGATGTAGTCCTCGGTCAGCTTGGCCTGCGGGTTGGTGAAGATCTTCTTGGTCTCGCCGACCTCGATGAGGTCGCCGAGGTGGAAGTACGCCGTGCGCTGCGAGACGCGCGCGGCCTGCTGCATCGAGTGGGTCACGATGCAGATCGCGTAGCTCTCCCGCAGCTCGTCGATCAGGTCCTCGATGCGCGCGGTGGCGATCGGGTCGAGCGCCGAGCAGGGCTCGTCCATGAGGATGACCTCGGGGTTCACGGCGATCGCGCGCGCGATGCAAAGGCGCTGCTGCTGGCCGCCGGAGAGGCTGGTGCCGGGGTTGTTGAGGCGGTCCTTGACCTCCTCCCAGAGGCCGGCGCGCCGCAGGCTCGTGTTGACGATCTCGTCGAGCTCGCCGCGGTCGGCCGCGAGCCCGTGGATGCGCGGCCCGTACGCCACGTTCTCGTAGATCGACTTCGGGAACGGGTTCGGTTTCTGGAACACCATGCCGACCCGTGCCCGCAGCTGCACGACATCCTGCTTCTTCTCGTGGATGTCCTGGCCGTCGAGGGCGATCAGGCCGGTGACCCGCGCGCTCTCGATGGTGTCGTTCATGCGGTTGAGGCAGCGCAGGAAGGTCGACTTGCCGCAGCCTGACGGGCCGATCATCGCCAGCACCTCGGCACGACCGATGTCGATGTTGACGTCCTTGATGGCGTGCTTGTCGCCGTAGTGCACGTTGACGTCGCGGCAGGCGAAGACCGGCTCGGCCACGGTCACCTGGCCGATGGTGCGGATGCCCTCGCGGACCGGAGGGACGGATTTTTCGCTCATGTCGTTCACCAGCGTTTCTCGAACTTGTTGCGCAGCACCACGGCCGTGGCGTTCATCACGATCAGGAACAGCAGCAGCACGATGATCGCGCCCGAGGTGCGCTCGACGAAGCCGCGCTCGGGCAGGTCGGACCACAGGAACACCTGCACCGGCAGCACCGTCGCCGGGTCGAGCGCGCCGCTCGGGACCTCGACGATGAAGGCCACCATGCCGATCATGAGCAGCGGCGCGCTCTCGCCGAGCGCGCGCGCCATGCCGATGATGGCGCCGGTGAGCACGCCCGGCATGGCGAGCGGCAGCACGTGGTGCACCACCGTCTGCCAACGCGAAGCGCCCATGCCGAGCGCCGCCTCGCGGATGGAGGGCGGCACCGCCTTGAGCGCGGCTTCGTCGAGCGAACCTCGGGCGCGATCATCGTGCTGCTGCTGTTCCTGATCGTGATGAACGCCACGGCCGTGGTGCTGCGCAACAAGTTCGAGAA
>RFTM01000552.1 GCA_009923475.1 Gammaproteobacteria bacterium
GCGGGCGAAAGGGTCGTGCTCGGGCATGTCGCCACCGACCGCACCATCTTTGCCCGCGGGGCCCTGCGCGCGGCGGACTGGTTGGCTGCACAGCCCGCCGGCCGCTATTCAATGGTCGATTTTTTAGGAATAAAAACAATAAGTTAAAAGGATGTCTGCAGGATTTTCATCGGTCCTGGTCGCCGGATTTTTTCGCTGTTTGACCCCCTTCTGACCCTGTTTTCGGATGGACAGAAGGGGGGTGAAAACATAGAATTTCCTTCTAATCCGATAGCCGGGTTAGTCCCCAGCAAGGCGGGAGGCATTCGCAAGGATGTCTCCCGCTTTGCACATCCGACACCCGCATCCCTTCGGAGAATCGTCGGGCCACTCGCGTAGTGGCGGGAGTCTCAGATTGACTGACGCAGTGCTGGCGCTCGCGGACGGTTCGGTGTTCCGCGGCCTATCCATCGGCGCACAAGGCAGCACATCGGGCGAAGTCGTCTTCAATACGGCCCTCACGGGCTATCAAGAGATCCTCTCCGACCCGTCTTACCTCCGTCAGATCGTCACGCTCACCTATCCGCACATCGGCAATGTCGGCGCCA
Source organism: Gammaproteobacteria bacterium (assembly GCA_009923475.1). Classification (GTDB taxonomy): domain Bacteria; phylum Pseudomonadota; class Gammaproteobacteria; order Steroidobacterales; family Steroidobacteraceae; genus UBA964. Next base: position 588 of record RFTM01000552.1, read on the forward strand.
ACGCGCTCGACATGGAGTCCTCGCGCGCCTTCGCGGCCGGGCTCGTCGTGCGCGACCTGCCGCCGCGCGCCAGCAACTGGCGCATGGAAGAGACCCTGCAGCAGTTCCTCGTGCGCCAGGACGTCGTCGCCATCGCCGGCATCGACACCCGCCGCCTCACGCGCATCCTGCGCGAGAAGGGCGCGCAGTCGGGCTGCATCGTCGCCGGAGCGGGCGCGAGCGAGGCCGCGGCGCTCGAGGCCGCGCGCGCCTTCCCCGGCCTGAAGGGCATGGACCTCGCGAAGGTCGCGACCACCGCGCAGCGCTACGACTGGACCGCCGGGTCGGGCTTCGATGCGCCGCCGCCGCCGCCGGCAGGGCACCGTCCCTATCACGTGGTCGCCTTCGACTACGGCATCAAGCACAACATCCTGCGCCTGCTGGTCGATGCCGGCTGCAAGGTCACCGTGCTGCCGGCGCAGACCTCGGCGGAGGAGGCGCTCGCGCTCGCGCCCGAGGGCGTGTTCCTCTCGAACGGCCCCGGCGACCCGGAGCCCTGCGACTACGCCATCCGCGCCATCCGCCAGGTGCTCGAGGCGCGCGTGCCGGTGTTCGGCATCTGCCTCGGACACCAGCTGCTCGGGCTCGCGAGCGGCGCGCGCACCGTCAAGATGAAGTTCGGCCACCACGGCGCCAACCACCCGGTGCAGGACCTCAAGACGGG
>RFTM01000553.1 GCA_009923475.1 Gammaproteobacteria bacterium
CGGTCAGGCGTCGCGCACCGTCCACTGGCGCGCTTCGCGCACCGCAGCGCGGAAGTGCGGCAGGTTGTAGACCAGCAGCAGCGCGCCGCCCACCGAGACGATGGCCGCGACGACGAACATCGAGTAGCGCAGCTGCGACTCGTCGACGAACACATAGTCGGTGAGCACCGCGACCGCCGTCGGGCCGATGAAGAACCCCACCGCGTTCAGCACGAAGTAGTACATGGCGATGCACTGCGAGCGCATGTTGGGCGGCGCGATGGCCACCACCGCCGCGGCGCCGGCGGCCGTGGGCGCGGCCGCGCCGAGGGTCGCCGGGATCAGGAACGCGATGGCGAGCGCCGGTGTCGGCATCAGCACGAACGAGCAGTAGCCGATGGCGAGGAAGATGAACGACGCCAGGCAGACGCGCACGTAGCCGTCCTCGTGGCGCCTCTGCAGGATGTCGCAGAGCCAGCCTCCCGCGACCACGCCGATCAGGCCGAACACGATGGTGACCACGCCGCGCAACTGCACCCAGTGGCCGAGCTCCTCGTTCGTCAGGCCGTAGGTGCGGCGCAGGAACTCGGGAATCCAGAAGCCGACGCCGTAGGCCATGATGGCAAGGCCCGAGAGCGCGACGAACAGCACGATGAACGCGCGCCAACGCGTGAACACATGGCGGAATGTCGCCCATAGCGGGCTCGCCTCGGGCTTCTTGCCCGACTCCAGGAACTCGCGGCGCGCGGGTTCGCGCACCGTGAGCAGCAGCAGCCCGATCAGGATGCCGGGCGCGCCCACCCAGAAGAACACCTGTTGCCAGGGCTCGACCAAGCCGACGATCGGCCAGTGGACGGGTCCGATCGCCTGCAACTTCGGGTACACGAGGCCGCCGATCAGGAACGCGAGTCCGCTGCCGCTCGACACGCCCGCGGTGTAGAGGCCGATCGCGCGGCCTACCTTGTCGGGCGGGAAGTAGTCCTTGAGCATCGAGAGCGCGCAGGGGTTGAGCGTCGCCTCGCCGGCGCCGACCGCGACCCGCGCGAGGAACAGCAGCGGGAAGGTCACCGCGAGCCCGCAGGCCATGGTGGCGACGCTCCAGAACATGACGCCCGCGAGCAGCAGCCAGCGGCGGTTGCCGCGGTCGGCGAACCAGGCGATCAGCAGCCCGAAGAAGGTGTAGAAGATCGCGAACGCGCCGCCCATCAGCAGGCTCATCTGCGTGTCGTTGATGCCCAGCGTCGCCTTGATACCGGGCACCAGCAGCGCGATGATCTCGCGGTCGACGAAGGCGAGGATGTAGGCGAGCAG
>RFTM01000554.1 GCA_009923475.1 Gammaproteobacteria bacterium
CGGCCGCTCGTCATCCACGAGCAGAACGCCGTCGCCGGGTTCACGAACCGCGTGCTCGCGCGGCTCGCCGACCCGGTGCTCGAGGCCTTCCCAGGCAGCTTCCCGGCCGCGCGCCGCGCGCGCGCCATCGGCAACCCGGTGCGCGCCGCGTTCCGCGCGTTGCCGCCGCCGTCCGTCCGCTACGGCGCCCGCGGCGGCGCGTTGCGACTGCTGGTGGTCGGCGGCAGCCAAGGCGCCGCCAAGCTGAACGCCACCGTGCCCGCGGCGCTCGCGCTGCTGCCGCCCGGCCTGTTCGAGGTGCGGCACCAGGCGGGCGAGCGCGGGCTTGCCGCGGCGCGCGAGGCCTATGCCGGTGCCGGCGTGGCGGCACGCATCGAGCCGTTCATCGACGACATCGCGGCGGCTTACGCCGAGGCCGACCTCGTGGTCTGCCGCGCGGGCGCGCTCACCGTCTCCGAGATCGCCGCCGCCGGCGTCGCGGCGCTGTTTGTGCCCTTCGCCGCCGCCGTCGACGACCACCAGACGCTCAACGCGCGGCAACTGGTGACGCGCGGCGCGGCGCATTCCCTGCCCGAGCCCGGCCTCGACGCGGCGCGGCTCGCCGCCGAGCTCGGCGCGCTGGGCGCGCTCGGCCGCGAGGGCCTCGCGGCGATGGCGGAGCGGGCGCGCGGCTTCGACAGCCCGGACGCCACCCTCGACATGACGGCGGCCGTGCTCGCCGCCGGGAGCCTCGCATGAACCGCATCGAGCGGATGCGCCGCATCCACACCATCCATTTCGTCGGCATCGGCGGCAGCGGCATGGGCGGCATCGCCGAGGTGCTGCTCAACCTCGGCTACGCCGTGCAGGGCAGCGACCTCAAGCCGAACGCGGTCACGGCGCGGCTGCAGGAGCAGGGCGCGCGCGTGCACTTCGGCCACGACTGCGTGATGGACCCCTGGTACAGCCTCGGCACCGGGGACATGCTCGAGGTCGCCCAGATGGGCGTGCATGTCGCGCAGATGACCGGGCTCGACGCGATGGGTGCCTGCTTCGACGCCGTCACCTGCAACGCGGCGCGCCTGCTCGAGCATTTCCGCGAGCACGCCGCGCGGCCCGCTCCGGAGGAGCCGGCGTCGGCTGCTCCCGCGCCATGATCTTCCTGGACACGACGAAGTCGGCCGACGCCCGGCACCGCGTCCGCCGAGCCGCCCGGCGGACGCCTTCGCCAGAGCGTGTGCGCGTGGTGCTTCGGCGCCATGCCGCTCCAGGAGCTCTGCGCGCTCGCGAAGCGCGCCGGCATCGGGTCCG
>RFTM01000555.1 GCA_009923475.1 Gammaproteobacteria bacterium
TTCCTGCAGGTCGCCTTCGAGGCAACCGCCGCTCAGCAAGCCGGCGCGCGTGCCGCCCGACGAGAGCAGCATCAGCGCGCCCGGCTTGCGGTAGGTGGAGCCGCGGGTCTCGATGACGAGCGCCGCGACCACGGTCTCGCCGCTGTCGGTGGCCCCTGAGAGGAACTCGTGCAGCACGATGGGGCCCACGCCGCAGTTCAGAGCGGCGTGCCGTCCTCGCGGCTGACCGCGATGATCGACGAGCGCGGCAGCGAATCGCCGCCGCCCGGCCAACGGCTCACCGGCCGGTCGACGCTGCCGCCCTCGCCCGGATGCTGGATGCTGAGGAACAGCGTCCGTCCGTCCGGCGTGAACTCGCAGCCGCAGACCTCGGCGCCCACCGGGGCGCTCATCACCTGCCGCAGCATCCCGCGCTCCGGGCCGACCGTCGGCACCACGAAGCAACCGTTGTTGCCGATGAGCCGGGTGTCCGCGTCCGACACGATCCAGAGCCGGCCCGAGGGGTCGAAGCCGACATTGTCGGGCGAGGCGATCGGGCTGACCCGTGAGCGGTCCGCATAGCCCGCGTAATAGACATCCTCGCGGGCGAGCTGGCCGGGGATGATGTCCTCGGCGCGGGTCAGGAAGCGCGCCGCCGGGTTGCGCGGATCGCCGGCGAGCAGGAACACGTCCCAGCGGAAGCGCGTGGCCGCCGCGTCGTCGCCGTCCTCGATGAGCTCGACCACCTGCCCGAAATCATTGGCGGGACGCGGATTGGCGCGGTCGGGACCGAAGTCGATCTCGCGGCCGTTGAACATGCCCTTCTTGGCCTGCCGGTCGGCGTTCTTGGTGAGCGCCATGTACACCCGGCCGGTGACGGGGTTCGGCTCGACGTCCTCCGGGCGGTCCATCGGCGTCGCGCCCAGGAGGTCGGCGGCCGCGCGGCACTTGATCACGACCTCCGCCTGGCTGCGGAAGCCGGCACCCGAGTTGAGCGGCCCTTTCTCGTCGTGCACCAGCGGCAGCCACTCGCCGCGGCCGTCGGCGTCGAAACGCGCGACGAAGAGCGTGCCGTGGTCGAGCAGGTCGCGGTTGGCGGCGCGCCGCTTCGGGTCGAAGCGGTCGCGGCTCACGAACTTGTAGACGTACTCGAACTTCTCGTCGTCGCCCATGTAGACGGCGACGCGTCCGTCGCGGGCGAGGATGGTGTTCGCGCCTTCGTGGCTGAAGCGGCCGAGGGCGGTGCGCTTGCGCGGCGGCGAGGCGGGGTCCTGCGGGTCGATCTCGACGATCCAGCCGTGGCGCAGCGC
>RFTM01000556.1 GCA_009923475.1 Gammaproteobacteria bacterium
CGCGCGACGATGCGCGCCCGGACCGACGGCGTGAACCGGTGGTCGCGCCCGGGCTCGAGCGCTTGCCACTTGAGGGCTTGCTCTTCGGCGGCGGCGCCGAGCTTGTGGAACATGCTGCGCCGCGCCGGGTCGGTCTCGCGCGACGCCACCCTGGCGTAGAGCCAGGCGGACTCTTTTTCGTGCAGCCAGCTGTCGGGGGTGTCGCTCACGCGGCGCGGCGCTCAGCGCTCACGGCCGTCGTCGTGGTCGTCTTCCCAGTCTTCGTCCTCGTCCTCGTCCCAGTCCTCGTCGTCTTCGTCCTCGTCGTCCTCGTCATCCCACTCTTCGTCGTCGTCATCCTCGTCGTCCTCGTCGGACCAGCCTTCCGGCTCCTCGATGAGGTCGAGGTCGAGTTCATGCCACTCTTCGAGGTCGAGCCGGTCGATCTCGCCGTCGAGATACTCGATCTCGACCAGCTCCTCGTCCTCGTCGACGGAGAGCACGCGGAAGGTCTCCTCCTCGTCGACGATCTCGTACCACTGGCCCACGACGGGTTCGTTGTCTCGGCTCACGGCGCAAACCTCGGTTGGAACGGCTTTCGGCGGAGGGATTTTACCGCCACTCTCGACTATAGTGCCAACACGCCTGACCGCCCTCGCCATGACCGCACGCTCCGCCACCCAGAACTCGCCGCTGCTCCGCGCCCGCCGCATCGTGGTGAAGGTGGGTTCGGCGCTGTTGGTCGACGGCGACACGGGCCGCCTCAACCGCGCCTGGCTCGAGACCCTGGTCGCCGACATCGTCCGCTTGCGCCGCCAGGGCAAGCAGATGGTGCTGGTGTCGTCGGGCGCCATCGCGCTCGGGCGCCGTCACCTCGGCCTGCCGCGCGGGCCGCTGCGCCTCGAGGAGAGCCAGGCCGCCGCCGCCGTCGGGCAGATCCGGCTCGCCCACGCCTACAAAGAGCTGCTCGAGGCCGAGGGCGTGCCGGTGGCGCAGGTGCTGCTCACCCTCGAGGACAGCGAACAGCGCCGCCGCTACCTCAACGCGCGGGCCACGCTCGACGCGCTGCTCGCCCGCGGCGCCGTCCCCGTCATCAACGAGAACGACACGGTCGCGACCGCCGAGATCCGCTACGGCGACAACGACCGGCTCGCCGCGCGGGTCGCGCAGATGATCAGCGCCGACTGCGTGGTGCTGCTGTCCGACATCGACGGTCTCTACACCGCCGACCCCAACAAGGATCCCGCGGCGCGGTTCATCCCGTTGGTGCGCGAGATCACGCCCGAGATCGAGGCGATGGCCGGCGATTC
>RFTM01000557.1 GCA_009923475.1 Gammaproteobacteria bacterium
CTGCTGGTCCGCGGCGGACCGCGCACTTTCCCTGCCCTGCTCGGCGGCGCGTCCGTGGTGGCCGTGCTCGGCCTCGCCGTGCTGGTCGCGGTGCGGGATGCCACCGACGCGGCGGGCGCCGTCGCCGCCTTCGTCGCCGCGATCGCCCTGTGGGCCTGGATCGAGATCACCTTCCTCACCGGCGCCCTCACCGGGCCCGTGCGCGCGCTGCCGCCGACGGTGCCGCGGCGCGGCTGGCGCCATGCGCTCGCGGCCCTGACCGCGATCCTGTGGCATGAGCTCGCGATACTCGCCGTGCTCGCGGCGGTCGCGCTGCTCGTGGTCGGGCACGCGAACCTGATCGGCCTCGGCACCCTGCTCGTCCTGTGGGCGCTGCGCAGCAGCGCGAAGCTCAACCTGTTCCTCGGCGTGCGCAACCTCGGCGAGGGTTTCCTGCCGGCGCACCTCGCGCACCTGCTCGACCACCTGCACCGCCGCCCGATGAACGCGCTGCTCCCCTTCTCGGTGCTGCTCGGCACGGCGCTCGCCTTCTGGCTCGCAGGCCGCGCGGACGAGGCCACGTTGCCGGTCGGGTCGGTGGGCTGCACGCTGCTCGCCACGCTCGCCGCGCTCGGCACGCTCGAACACCTGTTGATGGTGCTGCCCATCGCGCCCGAGACCCTGTGGGGCCTGCGCGCCGCCAAGCCGCTGCCGGCGTCGCCGATCGGCGGCGCCCCGCGCCCGGAGAACCGCCATGACTGAACACGCGACGCCCGATCCGCTCACGCTGCTGCGCAGCATCGACTCGCCCGCGGACCTGCGCGCGCTCGCGCCCGGACGCCTGCCCGAGGTCGCGGCGGGCATGCGCGAACACCTGCTGGAGAGCGTCGCGCGCAGCGGCGGACACCTCGCCGCCGGTCTCGGCACGGTCGAGCTCACCATCGCCCTGCACTATCTCTACGACACGCCGCGCGATGCGCTGGTGTGGGACGTCGGCCACCAGTGCTATCCGCACAAGGTGCTGACCGGCCGCCGCGAGGGACTCGCGGGCATCCGCCGCCGCGACGGCCTGTCGGGCTTCCTGAAACGCGACGAGAGCCCGTACGACAGCTTCGGTGCCGGCCACTCCAGCACCTCGATCAGCGCGGCGCTCGGCATGGCCGCCGCCGCGCGCCGGCTCGGCGACCCCGCTCGCGCGGTGGCGATCATCGGCGACGGCGCGCTCACCGCCGGCCTCGCCTTCGAGGCGCTGGACCACGCCGGCGACACCGGCGAGGACCTGCTGGTGGTGCTCAACGACAACG
>RFTM01000558.1 GCA_009923475.1 Gammaproteobacteria bacterium
CGCCTGCCGCCGATCATCGCGGCGCACGGCAGGCATGCGGTCGGCGCGGTCGCCGGCAATCCGGTCGCCCACAAGATCGGCCTGTTGCTGTATTTCGCGAAGCTGGCGCGCGCCCTCGGCACCCGCAACCTGTTCTCCGCCTCCACGCTCGACCAGATGCCCAAACAATTGGCGAGCGGCCTGATGTTCGGGCATTGGATGTCGGTGGCGCTGCCCGACATCACGCGCACCGACTTCCTGCTGGTCATCGGCGCGAACCCGATGGTCAGCAACGGCAGCATGTGGACCGTGCCCGATTTCCGCGGCAAGGCCAAAGCCCTGCAGGCGCGCGGCGGCCGGATCGTCGTGATCGATCCGCGCCGCACCGAGACCGCGGACAAGGCCGACGCGCACCACTTCATCCGCCCGGGCGCCGACGTGTTCCTGCTCGCGGCGATGTTGCAGGTGATCGTGGCCGAGGGACGGGTGGACCTCGGCGCGCTGGCGCCGCATGTCGAGGGGCTCGAAGCCTTGAAGCAGGTCGTCATGCCGTTCACGCCGGAGGCCGTCGCCGAGCGCTGCGGGATGACCGCCGCCACGATCCGCGACCTTGCACGCACCCTTGCTTCCACGCCGAGGGCTGCCGTCTACGGTCGCATGGGGACCTGCACGCAGGAGTTCGGCACGCTCGCCAGTTGGCTCATCGACGCGCTCAACATCGTCACCGGTCACATGGACCAGCCGGGCGGCATGATGTTCGCCAAGGCCGCCGCCTTCGCCGCGAACACGACGGGGCCCGCCGGCACGGGCAGGGGCGTGGTCACGGGACGCCACCGGTCGCGCGTCAGCGGCGCGCCCGAGGTCTTCGGCGAACTGCCGATCACCTGCTTGGCCGAGGAGATCGAGACCGAGGGCGATGGCCGGCTGCGCGCGCTCATCACCGTCGCCGGCAACCCCGTGCTCTCGAGCCCCAACGGCGCCCGTCTCGCGCGCGCGCTCGAGCGGCTCGATTTCATGGTGAGCATGGACATCTACCTCAACGAGACCACGCGGCATGCCGACGTGATCCTGCCGGGCGTGTCGCCGCTCGAGGACCTGCACTACGACGTCGCCTTCCCGCAGCTGTCATGGCGCAACCACGCGCGCTACAGCCCGCCCGTCTTCGATCGCGCCGCGGGACAGCCTGAAGAGTGGCAGACGCTGCTCAAGCTCGCCGCCATCGCCCAGGGCTTGGGCGCCGCCGCCGATCCGGACGCCTTGGACGACGCGCAGTTCGCCGAGGATGCGAAGCGGCTGTTC
>RFTM01000559.1 GCA_009923475.1 Gammaproteobacteria bacterium
CCTCGCCCGCCAGCACCCGCGTCGGCAGCCCGCGCGAGCGGACCTCGCGCTCGAGCGACGCGGCCGCCTCGGGCTCGACCAGCGCCGCATAGTCCGGCCGGAAACGCTCGCACTGCGCGAGCAGCTTGGCGACATCGCGCCGCGCCCCCAGCGCCACGGCGCGGAACCGCTGCGGGTGGCGCGCGACGACGTCCAGCGTGTTCTCGCCGATGGTCCCGGTCGACCCGAGGATCGCGACGCCGATCATGGCGACCAGTCCGCGCCGACCAGGCCGGCCTGCAGCAGGCCGAGGGTGAAGACCGGGATGCCGGCGGTGAGGCTGTCGATGCGGTCGAGCACGCCCCCGTGCCCGGGGAACAGGTGTCCGCTGTCCTTGAGCCCCGAGTGCCGCTTCATCAGGCTCTCCATGAGGTCGCCCACCACGGAGAACGCCGCCGCGCCGAGCGCGAGCGGCAGCACCAGCGCCGCCGGCCAGCCGAGCGCCCGTGCGCCCAGTGCCGCCACCGCGAGCGAGCAGACGAGACCGCCGAACACCCCCTCCCAGGTCTTGCCCGGCGAGACGGCGGGGGCGAGCTTCACCCGTCCGAAGCGGTGCCCGGCGAAATAGGCGCCGACATCGGCGGCCATCACGACGGCCAGCGCGAACAGCAGCACCCACGCGCCTGCCACGGGCTCGAGCCGCAGTCGCCCGAGGGCGACAGCGGTCGGGACCAGCGCCGCGATGCCGGCGACGGCGGCCAACGCGGCGCCCACGCGCTGCGGACCGCGCAGGATCCAGCCCACCGCCAAAAGCCACCAAAGGCCGGTGGCGGCGAGCAACATCGACATGCCGACGCGCGACCCGCTTGCCGGCCAGGCAGCGAGGATGCCGAGCGCCACGGCCACGACGAAGGCGGCGCGCAGCCCGGCACGAGTCGGCGCCACGAACGCGGACCATTCCCACGCGCCCCACAGGAACGCGAGCGCGATCAGGAGGAGCGTGGCCGAAGGCGGCATCGCGAAGAGCACCAGGCACAGCGCGGCGAGCAGCGCGAGCGCGGTGGACACGCGCTGCCGCAGGCCGGAGTAGCCGCCGCGGGTCACGCCGGTCCCCGCTTGGCGACCTGCCGGCCGGTGAGGCCGAAGCGCCGTTCGCGGCTCTCGAAGTCGGCGATCGCCTCGGCGAGCGTGCGCTCGTCGAAGTCCGGCCACAGCGTGTCGGTGAAGAAGAGCTCGGCGTAGGCGATGTTCCAGAGCAGGAAGTTGCTGACGCGGTGGTCGCCGCCGGTGC
>RFTM01000560.1 GCA_009923475.1 Gammaproteobacteria bacterium
AGCATCCTGAGATAAATATTCCTAAAATCACAAGTGCCGTAATAAGATGTAATAGTATTGTTATCAATACTTTGATGTTTATGAAACTTTATTTATTAGAATACTTTGAAAAACATAATTCATTACCAGTTATTGATAGACTTTTAGTTAATTCTTGTATGAAGATAATGTGTAAAGAAACAATAAATGGAAGACCACCTAAAAAAGAAGTAAGAGAGTTGAAAGAACAATTGACAGCATTTTATAATACTGATTTCAAACCATTCATTCAAGAAGAACCATTAGATTATACACACCTTAATAATGTATTAGAATATCTTACAATAAGTATCATTACTATGTATGAGAATAACATAAAACTACACTATGTTGAATATGTAGAAAGATACATTAATGTAGTTTGGAAAAAGAAGGATACAATTAGAAAAATAAAAGAACTACATAGTGATACAACAACGCAAGCGAACGCAATAAATGAGTTTTGTAGGCAGTTAAGAAAAATAAAACTTGATGTGTTAGATGTTTCAAATGATTATAAGTCTGATGAAAAATATCATGGTTGGATTAAAGAAGTAAAAGTATACATAACTCCTAATAAAGAAAAATACCAAAAAGACAATTTGTATTATGACTTGCAATGTACTCCACAAGACTATTTACCTTGCATGATAAGAATGATGAAAGAGGTTGAAAAAGAAGGTATTATGATGTATAATGTTTTTCCTATGCGTAATGATGTTATTCCACATTCTATTAAGTTGGATACTACAACATTAGTAAATCTTTTATTTACTGATAAACAAGGTAAGAAACATCATTATCTAACAGAAGGTAATCTGAAGAAGAATGAAGATAAAATATGGAACTTCTTCTTTAGAACTGAAAGAAAATGTTTCAATAAACCAAATTACTCTTTTCATCATATGATTGAAACAGATGGTGTGAGTTCTTCTATACTTATGTTGAGAAATGATATGATTGGCAAAAGAATACCAAATGCTAAAATAAGTCTTAACACAGAGCAATACCTAGATGAACTAAAAAATTATAGTAATATCAAAGATAAGAAAATAGTTGCTATAGACCCTGGAATGTCTGATATTATTTATTGTGTTGATAATGATGCTAAAGATGCTAATGAGTTTAGATATACACAAGATAGTAGAAGAAAGGAATGTAAAATAAAGAAGTATTCTAAATTGATATTACAATTCAAGGAGGAAAAGATAGATGGAAAGGGTTATCAATTTGGTGGGCCAAG
>RFTM01000057.1 GCA_009923475.1 Gammaproteobacteria bacterium
GCCGTTCCTGTTCGCCACCGGCGCGGGCGCGGAGCAGCGCGAGCCGATCGGCGTCGTGGTGTTCTACGGCACGCTCGTCTCCGTGATCCTCACGCTGCTGGTGGTGCCCGCCGTGTACTCGCTGGTGGCGCGGCGCACGCGCCCCGGCCAACACACCTCGAAGCTCGTCGACCGCATGCTCGGCGGGTCCGGCGAACCGGCGGGCGGCTGACGCTAGATCGTCGGGTTCGGCAGCGCGTGGAACGCGTGCCGCAGGCTCTCGCCCCAGGCCGAGCGGATCATCCGGAAGTACTCGTCGTCCGCCGCGATGCGGCGGTGCGTCTGCACCCGCAGCGCGTCGCGCCGCAGGCACAGCAGGTCGAGCGGCGCGCCGACGCTGAGGTTCGAGCGGATGGTCGAATCCATCGAGATGAGCGCGCACTTGGTCGCCTCGGCGAGGCTCGATGAGCGGGTGATCACCCGGTCGAGGATGGGCTTGCCGTACTTGGCCTCGCCGATCTGGAAGTACGGCGTGTCCTCGGTGGCCTCGATGAAGTTGCCGGCGGAATAGATGTTGAAGAGGCGCGGCAGCTCGCCGCGGATCTGTCCGCCGAGGATGAACGACGCGTTGAACTCGATGCCGTGGTCCTTGAACGCCGCGGCGTCGCGCTGGTGCACCGTGCGCAGCGCCTCGCCCACCAGCACCGCGGCCTCGAACATGTTCGGCGCGGTGTGGACGCTGTCGGCGTGCGGGTCGACGGCCGCCTCGTGCAGCAGGTGCGCCACGGCCTGCGAGACCGCGAGGTTGCCCGCGGTCATCAGCACGAGCACGCGGTCGCCCGCGCGCTCGAAGACGTGCATCTTGCGGAAGGTGTTGATCTGGTCGACCCCCGCGTTGGTGCGGGAGTCGGCGAGGAACACCATGCCGGTGTCGAGCAGGGTCGCGACGCAGTAGGTCATGGCGGGATTCTACTGCTGCGCCTGCCGCTGCTGCAGGAGGCGGGGCCGCGTCGCCGCGCTGCGGCGGCCGCCGTCCGTGCCGCTCGTGACGGCGACGCTCGCCTCCATGGTCTCCGCCCCGCCGCCGCGGCGGATGCCGCGCACGGGGCAGGCGTCGAGGTAGTCGCGGCCGACCGCGATGCGGCAATGGTGCGCGCCGCCCGGACGCCCGTTGGTGACGTCGAAGGCATGCCAGCAGGACTCGCCCTCCAACCACACATCGACCCAGGCATGGCTCGCGATGTGGTCGTCGCGGTCGGTGAGCAGGTAGCCGCTGACGTACCGCGCCGGCACGCCGAGCGCGCGGCAACAGGCGATCATCACCTGCGCGTGGTCCTGGCAGACGCCGCGGCCGAGCGCGAAGGCGTGCGAGGCCGTGTCCGACACCGCCGTGACGCCGGGGACGTACTCCATCGCCTCGCGCACGGCCTGCGCGAGCCGCAGCACGTCGTCACGCCCGGGCGCGCGCGCGCCGTGCTGCAGCGCGAAGGCGCGCAGCGCATCGTCCGCGGCGGTGAGGCGCGTCTCGGGCAGGTAGACCAGCGGCGACAGGCGGCCGCGGTCGGAGCTCACGGCCCCGGTCACCGCCTCGGTCTCGACCACGCCCGCGACCGAGATGCGGATCTCCTCGTGCGGCTCGTCGAGGGTCAGCAGGTGCATCACGTTGCCGTGCGCGTCCACCTGCTGCGACCGGCGGCCCGGCGCCTGCAGGTCCCAGGACAGCACGCGCTGCCCGGCCTCGGTGCGCGGCGTGAGGCGCAGGCTCTGCACGCTGTGGCGCGCAGGCCGGTCGTACCGGTAGACGGTGTCGTGGCGGATGTGCAGCAGCATCAGGCCGAGGCCTCCGACACGAGGAAGTCGTCCGCGATGCGCGCGCCGAGGTCGGCCGTGCCGGCGAGGAAACGGGAGAGGTGTTCGCGCAGGCCGCGGGCGATGGCGTCGTCGATGCGGCCGTACTGCAGGCCGGCGTGCAGCTCGCCCGCGCGCCGCAGCGTCTCGGCCGAGCGGTCGTTGGCGACCCGCTCGAGCGTGGCGTGCACGCGCGCCATGCAGTGGCGCAGCGAACGCGGCATCGCCTCGCGCAGCACCAGCAGCTCGGCGACGCGGCGCGGCGTGATCAGGTCGCGGTAGACCTTGCGGTAGATCTCGAACGCCGACACCGAGCGCAGCAGCGCGCTCCACTCGTAATAGTCGCCGGCCTCGTCGGCGCGCGCGGCGTCGTCGGCGAGCAGCAGGAAGCGCGCGTCGAGGATGCGCGCGGTGTTGTCGGCGCGCTCGAGGTAGGTGCCGAGCCAGGTGAACTCGAGGGCATCGTCGGCGAGCATGGTGCCCTGGATGACGCCGCGCGCGAGGTGCGAGCGGAACTTGACCCATTCGAAGAAGTCGCCCGGCGCGCCGGTCGTGACCGCGTCCGGACGGAAGCGGCGGAACTCGAGCCAGGTGGCGTTGAGCGTCTCCCAGGCCTCGGAGGTGAGCGTGCCGCGCACCGCGTGCGCGTTCTCGCGGGCGAGCCCGAGGCACTGGCCGATGCTGCCCGGGTTGCCGCGCTCGAAGGACAGCCAGTCGATGGCGGCGGCCTGGGTCACCGCACCCCGCGCCGCGAGGAACGGCTCGAGCTGGCCGACCGTCTCGAGCGTCGAGCTCCAGCGGCGGCGCACCGTGTCCTCGTCGCTGCGCAGCAGCGTCATGCGGCAGTTGACGTCGAGCATGCGCGCCAGGTTCTCGGCGCGCTCGGTGTAGCGCGCCATCCAGTAGAGATGGTCGGCGACGCGGCTCAGCATCAGGCGTCCCTCGCCTCGAGCACCCAGGTGTCCTTGGTGCCGCCGCCCTGCGACGAGTTGACGACCAGCGAACCTTCGCGCAGCGCGACGCGGGTCAGGCCGCCGGGCACCATCACCACGTCGCGCCCCGACAGCACGAACGGCCGCAGGTCGACATGGCGCGGTGCGAGCCCGGATTCGACGAAGGTGGGGCAGGTGGAGAGCGAGAGCGTCGGCTGCGCGATGTAGCGTGCGGGGTCGGCGACGATGCGCGCGCGGAAGGCCTCGATCTCGGCGCGCGAGGCGCGCGGGCCGATGAGCATGCCGTAGCCGCCGGCGCCATGGACCTCCTTCACCACCAGCTCTTCGAGGTGCGCGAGCGCGTAGGCGAGGTCCTCGTCGCGGCGCAGCACCCAGGTGGGCACGTTGGCCAGCACCGGTTCCTCGCCGAGATAGAACCGGATCATGTCCGGCACGTACGGATAGGTGGACTTGTCGTCCGCGATGCCCGTGCCCACGGCGTTGCAGATCGCGACGCGGCCCTCGCGGTAGGCGGTCAGCAGGCCCGGCACGCCCAGCATCGAATCCGGGCGGAACGCCAGCGGGTCGAGGAAGTCGTCGTCGATGCGGCGGTAGATCACGTCGACCCGGCGCGGACCCTGCGTGGTGCGCATGAAGACCTCGCCTTCGTCCACCAGCAGGTCCTGGCCCTCGACGAGCTCGATGCCCATCTGCTGCGCGAGGAACGCGTGCTCGAAGTACGCGCTGTTGTGCGCGCCGGGCGTGAGCAGCACCACCGTGGGGTCGCGCACGCCCGCGGGCGCGACGCTGCGCAGCGTCTCGAGCAGCAGGTCGGGGTAATGCTCGACCGGCGACACGGCACAGCGCGCGAACAGCTCGGGGAAGAGCCGCATCATGGCCTTGCGGTCCTCGAGCATGTAGGACACGCCCGACGGCACGCGCAGGTTGTCCTCGAGCACGTAGTACTCGCCCTCGCCCGCGCGCACGAGGTCGACGCCGGCGATGTGCGCGTAGACGTCCATCGGCAGGTCGATGCCCTGCATCTCGGGCCGGTACTGGGTGTTGCAGAGGATCTGCCCGGCCGGGATGCGCCCCGCGCGCAGGATCTCCTGGTCGTGGTAGACGTCGTGCAGGAAGGCGTTGAGCGCGGTGACGCGCTGGCGCAGCCCGCGCTGCAGCATGTCCCATTCGGCGGACGGGATGATGCGCGGCACGATGTCGAAGGGGATCAGGCGCTCGGTGCCGGTCTCGTCGCCGTACACCGCGAAGGTGATGCCGGCGCGGCGGAACAGCAGGTCGGCCTCGGCGCGCTTCTCGCGGATGCGCTCGGGCGGCACGCCCGCGAGCCAGTCGGCGTAGGTGCGGTAATGCGCGCGCACGGGCCCGCCGTCCGCATGCATCTCGTCAAAGATCCGCGTTGCCGCCATTGCGCCTCCCGCGGTCGATGATAACCGAGGGCAAGCGCCATCAGGCCCGATGCAGCGGGCCTGCGCGACGGACCGCGCGGGCGCACCAGAACGGTGCGCCGCTCAGGTCACCAGATCTTGCCGCCGATGTACTTGCCGGCCGCCGGCAAGTGCGGGAAGTACTCCACCGACGCGAACGCGCCTTGCGCGAAGTACGGGTCGTTCTCGATGATCTCCCGCGCGCGCGCGAGGCTGCGCGTGGCGAGGCAATAGAGGCTGCCCACCGGCGGACCGCCGGCCTCGTCGTAGAGCGGCCCGGCGACGTTCAGCTCCTCGAGCACCGTCTCGATGTAGGCCATGTGCTCGGGCGTGGACTCGGCGCGCACCGTGGCGCCCTTCGGGCCGTCGCGGCAGACGACGACGTAGGCGGTTTTCTCGAAGCGGGAAGACATGGCGGACGGCTCCTTTGAGGTCGCGGAGGTCGGGGATCGGGGGTCAGGATACCCGTCCGCCAGCCTTCCCTAAGATCCTGCCCGCCGCCGCCTCGACACTCCAATCGATTGATGCGATGATTTCGATAGACGGCCTGTATGGCCCTCCCGGCGGCCAGCCCGCCCCGACCCGCGGCAAGGAGGCCCCGTGGCCGACATCAAGCTCAAGGACCTGCGCTACCTCGTCGCCGTCGCCGACACCGGCCATTTCGGCAAGGCCGCCGAGCGCTGCTTCGTCAGCCAGCCGACGCTGTCGGCGCAGCTGCGCAAGCTCGAGGAGTACCTCGGCGTCGACCTCGTCGAGCGCCAGCCGCGGCAGGCGCTGCTGACGCCCGCAGGCGCCGAGGTCGTGGCGCGCGCGCGCCTGATCGTGTCGGCCAGCGACGAGGTGGTCGAGATCGCGCGCAGCCACCGCGATCCGCTCGCCGGCAAGCTGCGCGTGGCGTTCCTTCCCACCATCGGGCCGTACCTGCTGCCGTTCGTCGCGCAGCGCCTGCACAAGGCGCTGCCGCGGCTCGAGCTCATGCTGCACGAGCACCAGACCGGACCGATGCTCGAGCGGCTGCGCGCGGGCGAGATCGACATGGGCGTGCTCGCTCTGCCCATCGACCTCGACGGCCTGCACGCCGAGCCGCTCTACGACGAGGCCTTCGTGGTGGCGGTGCCGGCCGGCCACGCGCTCGCCGCCCGCAAGCAGCTGCGCGCCGAGGACCTGCGCGACGCCACGCTGCTGCTGCTCGAGGAAGGGCACTGCCTGCGCGACCAGGCGCTCGAGGTCTGCAGCCGCGTGCCGGTGAGCGAGAAGCAGGACTTCCGCGGCACCAGCCTCGAGACGCTGCGCCAGATGGTGGCGGCGGACGCCGGCATCACGCTGCTGCCCGAGTTCGCGACCCGCGGCGCCTACGCCCAGTCGAGAGGCGTCGCCATCCGGCCGTTCGCGAAGCCCGTGCCCGTGCGGCGCATCGGCGCGGTCTGGCGCAAGAGCAGCCCGCGCGCCGCGGCGCTGGCCGCGGTCTCGAAGGTCATCGCGGAGCATGCCCGGTGAGCGCCGCGAGGACCGCCGCGAAGACCGCCTCGACGGCCCCGGCGACCGGCCCCACGCTGCTTTGGTTGCGGCTCGACCTGCGGCTCGCCGACCACCCGGACCTGAGCGGCAAGCCTTTCCAGGTGTTCACGCCGTTCTGGCGCAAGGTCTCCACGGGCCTCGATCCGGGCACGCCCGCGCCCGCGCCGCGCCGCATCCCGGCGCCCGAGCGCTGGCCGGACGGGCAGCCGCTCGATGCGCTGCGGCTGCTGCCGACCCTGCCTTGGGCCGAGGGCTTCGCCGGGGCCTGGCAGCCGGGCGAGGCCGGCGCCGCGCGCAACCTCGAGGCCTTCCTCGACGGACCGGTCAAAGATTACGGCGACCGCCGCAACTTCCCCGGCGAACGCGGCACCTCGCGGCTCTCGCCGCACCTGCATTTCGGCGAGGTCTCGCCGCGGCAGGTGTGGCACGCCGCGCCGAAGTGGCGGACCGGCCAGTTCATGGCGGAGATCGGCTGGCGCGAGTTCGCGCACCATCTGCTGTGGCACTTCCCGCACACCACCGACAAGCCGCTGCGCAGCGACTTCGAGCGCTTCCCGTGGCGCAGCGACGCCGCACACCTGCGCGCCTGGCAACGAGGCCTCACCGGCGTGCCGATGGTCGATGCCGGCATGCGGGAGCTCTGGCACACGGGCTGGATGCACAACCGCGTGCGCATGGTGGTCGGTTCTTTCCTGGTCAAGAACCTGCGGCTGCACTGGCTCGAGGGCGCACGCTGGTTCTGGGACACGCTGGTGGACGCCGACCTCGCGAGCAACACGCTCGGCTGGCAATGGTGCGCAGGCTGCGGCGCCGATGCCGCGCCCTACTTCCGCGTGTTCAACCCCGAGAGCCAGGCGGAGAAGTTCGATCCCGAAGGCTCCTATGTGCGCCGCTGGGTGCCCGAAGCGGCGACGGCGGCCGCAGGCGCAAAGGGCGGCGCCTATCCGGCGCCGATCGTCGACCTCAAGGCCTCACGCGTGGCTGCGCTGGAGGCCTTCGCCTCGCTGCGCAAGTAGCGCGCCGCCGCCGAGCCAGGCCATCAGCAGCACGGGCCACTCGAGCCAGGCGTGCATGCCGGCGGCGACCGCATAGACTCCGCGCGCGGCCGGGTAGTCCACGACGAAGAGCGCCGCGAGGACCACGGTCGCGAGCAGCGCTGCGCCGCGCCACCGCGGCGGCAGCGGCGGGACGGGGCCGGCGCGCCATCAGACCGCCGCCGCGTCGACGTCGAGCACGCTCGCCGCGCCGCCCTCGACCACGCGCCCGAGCGCATGCGCCTGCGGCAGCACGTGCGTCGCATAGAAGCGCGCCGAGGCGACCTTGCCGCGCAGGAAATCGGCGTCGGTGTCGCCGGCGGCGAGCCGCCGTGCGGCGATGGCCGCCGACTTCGCGAGCAGCCAGCCGCCGAGCACGTAGCCCGTCATGCGCAGCAGCGGTACGGCGACCGCGAGCGCGCGTTCCGGCCCCTGCGCCCAGGACTCGAGGACGCTGCGCGCCGCGGAAGCGAGCGCCGCCCTGCAGGCCGAGCGAGGCGAGCTCGATGCCGGCCTCGGTGCTGCAGGCCTTGACCACCGGGATCAGCAGGTCGCCGCGCGCCTGCGCCGCCGCGCGCGTCGCTTCGTCGGCATGGCGGCCGCCGAGGTCGAGCTGCAGGCCCGCGTAGATCGCCGTCGCGCGCAGCGCCTCGACCTGCGACTTCATGATGAGCAGCATGCGCTTGACGTCGGGGTGGTGGATGATCGGCGCGGGCGCACCTGCCGCGACGCCGACGGGCGCGCCGGGCGGCTTGCCCTGCACGCGGGTGCGCGCCCATTCGGAGGCCTGCTGGAAGGCGCGGTCCGCGACCGCATAGCCCTCGAGGCCGACCGACAGCCGCGCCGCGTTCATCATCACGAACATGTACTCGAGGCCGCGGTTGGGCTCGCCCACGAGGTAGCCGACCGCGCCCTCTTTCTGGCCGTAGGCCATAACGCAGGTCGGGCTGCCGTGGATGCCGAGCTTGTGCTCGATCGAGATGCTGTGCACGTCGTTGCGCGCGGCCAGCGTGCCGTCGTCCGCCACCAGCACCTTCGGCACGATGAACATCGAGATGCCGCGGACGCCCGGCGGCGCCCCGTCGATGCGCGCCAGCACCATGTGGATGGTGTTGGGCGTGAGGTCGTGCTCGCCCCAGGTGATGAAGATCTTCTGGCCGTAGAGCCGGTAGTGGTCGCCCTGCGGCACGGCGCGCGTGCGGATGGCCGCGAGGTCGGAGCCGGCCTGCGGCTCGGTGAGGTTCATGGTGCCGGTCCATTCGCCGCTCACCATCTTCGGCAGGTACAGCGCCTTCTGGGCGGGCGTGCCGAAGTGCTCGAGCGCCTCGACCGCGCCCTGCGTCAGCATCGGGCAGAGCTTGAAGGCGAGGTTGGAGGCCGCCCAGAGCTCCTCGACGGCGACGCCGAGCACGCAGGGCATGCCCTGACCGCCGTGTTCCGGCGCTGCGCGCAGAGCCGGCCAGCCGCCGGCGACGTACTGCTCGTAGGCCGCCTTGAACCCCGGCGGCGCGCGCACGCCTTCGGGCGTCCAGCGCGCGCCTTCGCGGTCGAAGGGCTTGTAGAGCGGGTCGAGCACGGTCTCGGCGAGCTTGGCGGCCTCGGCGAGCACCGCCTCCGCGGTGTCCAAAGAATAATCCGCGTAGGACGGGCAGCCCTGCAGGGCGGCCTCGCCGACGAGTTCGCGGAGGTCGAAGTTCAGGTCCTTGAGGGGTGCGCGGTACATGGTGGCGGGATTTTAACCCGCCGTCTGGCCCGGTACGGGCTGCTC
>RFTM01000561.1 GCA_009923475.1 Gammaproteobacteria bacterium
CGCCCCCGCAGTCGCTCGGCAGCCTCCTCCCAGTGCTGTTCTTCGAACAGGAGCGCGATCACCACCGAGGCATCGGCGACGACCCGCGGCCGCTTCGCGTAGGCGGCGGCGGACTCCGCCACATAGAGTCGCGGCGTGCCGCTCAGCACTCGCCCGCTCGCTCGTCCCGGTCGCGACGGATGAACTCGACAGAGCTTTCGGTGCCGCCGGGGAACAGTTCGCGGGCGCGCCGCGCGGCTTCCTCCACCGTCATCGGCTTGCGGGTGACCACGGGTTCAAGGCCGCTGCCGTATCCGCGGCGCGCGGCCTCGGTCAGCACCGCCATGAGCTCACCTTGCAGTGAACGGTGGTTGCGGACGGCGCGTTCGCGCAGCGCCTGGGCGATGTCGTCGGGCACGTTCTTGATGGAGAAGTTGACGGGCATGATGGTTCCGTTATGAATCCGATAAAACCATTCTGGCACCGCCCGTTCATTGTTACTAGGCCGATTATTGGACTATTAACGACTTTTAGAGGTTGATTGTTCCAGAAAAGTCGTTTCGACGGTCCCGTTCTCCTTCCCGCGACGGGGCGGCTATCATCCGATGATGCCTGCCGCGAACATGCCCCTCACCCGCCTGGGTCCGGTCGCCGCCGACTCGGCCGAGCCCTACCTGCCGCCCCCCGACCGGCTCATCGACGGCCATCCGCAGCAGCGCGCTTGGGTGCAGTTCGAGGACCCGCCGAAGGGCTTCTACGCGGGCGTCTGGGAGAGCGAGCCGGGCACCTGGCGCATCCGCTATACAGAGGTCGAGTACTGCCGCATCCTCTCGGGGCGGAGCCGGATCACCGCCGCCGACGGCACGGTGACGGAGGTCGGCCCCGGCGACGAGTTCGTGATCCCGAGCGGGTTCGAGGGCACTTGGCAGGTGCTCGAGCGGACCCGCAAGACCTTCGTCATCCATGAGGTCCCCTGATGACCCGCGCTGCCCCATCCCTCGTGTTGCTCGCACTTTTGGTCGCCGCCTGTGCGGGTCCCGCAGCCGACGTGCCGCCGCCCGCGCCACCGGCGGCCGCGTCACCGCCCGCCGCGCCGTCGCCCGTGGCGCAGCCGCCTGCGGTGCAGCCCCCTTCGGCGCCCGCCGCCGCCGCCCGGCTCACCGTCTACAAGTCGCTCGGCCGCAAGCAGTGCGAAGCCGGCGGCGAGACGCCCGAGACCCTGGCGGCGCAACTGAAGGCCGCGGGCGTCGAGGCGATGCCGGTGGGTTGCGCCGACGACGG
>RFTM01000562.1 GCA_009923475.1 Gammaproteobacteria bacterium
CCTTCGCCCTCTGCTGGCGCGCCCTGGCGCCCGACCTCCTGGTGGGCTTCAACGACAGCAACTACGACTGGCCCTTCGTCGTCGAGAAGGCGCGCAAGCTGGGCATCCTGGGCTGGATGTTCGGCCAGATGACGGCCGCGCCGCGCCGCGGGACGACCGACGAGGCGATCCTGCGCTGGAACTACTGCCGCGACAAGAAGGTCAAGATCACCGCCGAGGAGATCTTCTACAGCAGCTACCTCAAGGTGCCCGGCTGCGTCCCGATCGACGTGCGGGTCTGCTACAAGAAGCTCTTCCCCAAGAGCGAGACGCCGAAGGCCGGCTCGCTCAAGTTCTACCTCGAGGTCAGCGGCCTCGCCGGCAAGGCCGACATGCCCGTCAAGCGGATGTGGCGCTACTACGAGGCCGCCCTCGAGACCGAGGGCGAGCCCGACGAGGGCTGCGCCGAGCACATGCGCCAGGTCGGCCACTACTGCGTCGTCGACGCGGTGCGCTGCCAGCAGCTGCTCGTGCGCCGCAACGTCCTGAACGACTACCGCGAGGTGAGCTCGCTCGCCTTCGTGTCGCTCTTCGACAGCCACTACTACGCCGGCGGCATGAAGGTCTGCAACCTGCTGGGCGCCTACGCCGCGCGGCGCAACATGCTCCTCAGCATGATCCCGCTCGAGCGCGAGGAGGGCGGCAAGTACCCCGGCGCCTACGTCTTCCCGCCCGAGAAGGGGATCGTGCCCGACCCCGGGCGGCTCGCCGCGCTCGACGCGGCTTCGGCCGCGGCCGCCCACGGCGCGCACGACGCGGCTTCGGGCGCGCACGACGCGGCCGCGGTGCGCGCCGCCATCGAGGCCTTCGCCGCCGACCGGCCCGTCACCGGCCTCGACTTCGCCTCGCTGTACCCGTCGCTCATCATGGCCTACAACCTCTCGACCGAGAAGATCCTGCTCACGGCCGAGCAGGCGGCCCACTGGCAGGCGCAGGGCCGCAGGCTCCACCCGATCGAGTTCCCTTTCAACGGCCGCACGGTGCGCGGCTGGTCGGTCCTCCACGAGGGGCGGGCCGAGGAGATCGGCCTCTACCCGACCGTGCTGATCGACCTCTTCGCCAAGCGCGCCGAGATGAAGGGGGTCCTCGCCGCCCACGGCGCCGTCAAGGAGCTCCTCGAGCTCGTCTACAGCCGCGCCCGGCGCGACGGCGTCGAGGTCGCCGCCGCCCTCCGCCTCGTGCGCGAGGAGGCCCTCGCCGAGCGCGACCGCACCGCGGCC